>DAIREI010000376.1:0-2334 GCA_036795675.1 Bacteroidales bacterium | reverse complement strand
ATAGAGGATCTGAAGAACAGGATTCTTGTTACTCTTCTTTTAATTACGGTATATCGCTTTTTATCAGTCATTACCCTTCCGGGGATTGATCCTTCGGCGCTGTCGGCCTTGCAGTCGCAAACCGCTGGAGGTTTGATGTCGTTGCTCGACATGTTCTCGGGGGGCGCATTCTCCAACGCCTCAATCGTGGCCTTGGGAATCATGCCTTATATATCAGCGTCGATCGTAATACAATTGTTGTCGATCGCTATCCCTTATTTCCAGAAATTGCAAAGAGAAGGCGAGAGCGGAAGAAGAAAAATCAATCAGTATACACGTTATCTTACTGTAGCTATTCTTATTCTGCAAGCGCCGGCTTATCTTGTTAACCTAAACGTTCAGATGGGTCATGCAGGCGCGGCTCTTCCGTCGGGGTTATGGTTTACCATATATTCTACGGTTATTCTCGCTGCAGGATCGATGTTTGTGCTTTGGTTGGGCGAGAGAATAACAGACAAAGGTATCGGTAATGGTATTTCGTTTATCATTATGGTGGGTATCTTGGCCCGTTTCCCTCAGTCCATTATTCAAGAATTTGTATCAAAAGTAAGTGAAGCATCAGGAGGTTTGGTTATGTTCCTGCTGGAAATCATCTTCCTGTTGGTTGTAATCGCCGGAGCTATTTTGCTGGTTCAAGGTACGCGAAGAATACCGGTTCAATATGCAAAACAAATGATCGGCAATAAGCAATACGGCGGTGCAAGACAATACATCCCGTTGAAGGTGAATGCGGCCAACGTTATGCCCATCATCTTTGCTCAAGCCATCATGTTTATACCTATATCACTGATAGGATTCGATATGGATCCCGAAGGCGGAGGCGGTCTTATGTTTAAGATTTTCTCTCCCTTGGCCGATGCCAACGGATTCTGGTATAACTTAGTATTTGCAATCTTGATTATTTTGTTCACCTGGTTCTATACTGCCATCACGGTCAATCCTAAACAAATGGCTGAAGACTTGAAACGTAACAACGGATTTATTCCGGGCGTAAAACCGGGTAAGAAAACGGCTGATTATATTGATGAGATCATGTCGAGAATTACGCTTCCCGGCTCACTGTTCTTAGCGCTTGTTGCCATATTGCCGGCATTTGCCAGCCTGTTGGGAATAAGCCAAGGATTTGCGCAATTCTTCGGAGGAACTTCATTGTTGATTTTGGTAGGGGTAGTATTGGATACGCTGCAACAAGTGGAAAGCCACTTATTGATGCGCCACTATGACGGCTTACTTAAATCTGGAAGAATAAAAGGAAGACAAGGTACAGCTTATAGATAAAGATGATCTATCTCAAGACAGACGAGGAAATAGAATTGATGCGTATAGCAAACCGGTTGGTAGGTGCTACGTTGGCCGAAGTGGCCAAGCATATCCGGCCAGATGTTACTACGCTTCAGTTGGATAAAATAGCCGAAGAATTTATCCGCGATCATGGAGCCATTCCATTGTTCAAGGGATTCAACGGATTTCCCGGTTCTCTCTGTATCTCTGTCAACGACCAAGTAGTTCATGGTATACCCAATGACTATCGACTGAAAGACGGCGACATCGTTTCGGTAGACTGTGGTACTAAGATAAATGGTTTTTGCGGCGACTCGGCCTATACGTTTGAAGTTGGCGAAGTAAAGCCCGAAGTAAAGGCTTTGCTCAAAACAACCAAAGAATCATTGTACGAAGGTATTGCCGTTGCCGTAGAAGGTAAGCGAATAGGAGATATAGGACACACTATCCAAACCTATTGCGAAGAGCGTGGGTATAGTGTGGTAAGAGAATTGGTTGGTCATGGTATCGGACGCGAAATGCACGAAGCCCCCGAAGTTCCCAATTACGGGAAGAAAGGGTACGGCGCTTTGCTGAAAAGCGGGATGTGCATCGCCATAGAGCCGATGATTAACTTGGGAAAGAAAAACGTGAAGATGGAGAAAGACGGCTGGACTATACGTACGGCCGACAAGAAACCATCGGCACACTTCGAGCATACCGTGGCCATACGGCCCGGGAAAGCCGATATTTTATCTACGTTTGAATTGATAGAACAAGTATTAGAAAATAAGTAGAACCTTAAAAATTAGAATATGGCTAAACAGTCAGCAATAGAACAAGATGGGACCATTATCGAAGCATTGTCAAACGCTATGTTTCGGGTTGAATTGGAAAACGGGCACGAGATTACCGCTCACATCTCGGGCAAGATGCGGATGCACTATATCCGTATACTGCCAGGCGATAAAGTAAAGGTAGAGATGTCGCCCTACGATTTATCCAAAGGTCGCATTACATTCAGGTACAAATAAA
>DAIREI010000375.1:0-2341 GCA_036795675.1 Bacteroidales bacterium | reverse complement strand
TCCGAAAAAGAAAACCAAAGAAGAGAAGAAACAAGAGCGCCTGAAAAAAGAAGAAGAAGCGGCTAAAGCCAACGCATTAAGGAAACAAGAACTAGATGCGAAGAAGGCGGAGAAGAAAGATAAGCCCGGCGCTACACCCTCTACCGACAAGAAGAGAGACGATAACTCAGACCCGAAGAAGAAACGTAAACGCATCGTACACGAAAAGGTAGATATAAAGAAAGATATTGCCAAGAACACCCAGGGACGCTCCGACCGAGCACGCCCCGTATTGAGGAAGCCTGCTCAAAGGAATGAGATCAGCGAAGAAGATGTTCAAAAGCAAATAAAAGAGACCTTGGCCTACCTTACTAATAAGGGGCAGAAAAAGGGCGCTAAATACCGCAAAGAGAAACGCGAAGCCGTAGTGCAAAAACAAAGCGAACAGTACGCTCAGGATGCGCAAGCCGGCAAAGTGATTCAGATAACCGAGTTTGTTACAGCCAACGACCTGGCCAACATGATGAACGTGCCTGTGGTGCAGATTATTTCTACCTGTATGACCATTGGTATTATGGTATCGATCAACCAACGGCTCGATGCGGAAACCATTAATATTGTAGCCGACGAGTTTGGTTATAAAACCGAATATGTGAGCGCGGAAGTGGTGGAAGCCATTACGGAAGAAGTAGACCGCGAGGAAGATTTACAGCCTCGTCCGCCTATCGTTACCGTGATGGGACACGTAGACCACGGGAAAACTTCGTTGCTCGACAGCATTCGCGATACCAATGTGATAGCCGGTGAGGCCGGAGGTATTACCCAGCACATCGGGGCTTATAATGTGGAGCTGCCCGACGGACGTAAAATCACCTTCCTCGATACGCCGGGTCACGAGGCCTTTACCGCCATGCGTGCCCGCGGAGCCAGCGTTACCGACATCGCTATTATTATTGTAGCGGCCGACGATAACGTGATGCCCCAAACCCGCGAAGCCATCAATCACGCGGCAGCGGCAGGTGTTCCCATGGTATTTGCCATTAATAAGATAGATAAGCCGGGCGCTAATCCCGAAAAGATAAAAGAGACCCTCGCCGGGATGAACTACCTGGTGGAAGAATGGGGAGGCGATTACCAATCGCAAGATATATCGGCCAAGAAAGGTATCGGTATAAGCGAATTGCTGGATAAGGTATTGCTGCAAGCCGAATTGTTGGACTTGAAGGCCAATCCCAACCGTCGTGCCGTAGGTTCGGTAATCGAATCGTCGCTTGATAAGGGTAGGGGTTACGTAGTTACGATGCTGGTTCAGAACGGAACGCTCAAGATGGGCGACGTGGTGCTGGCCGGTACGCACTTCGGACGGATAAAAGCCATGTTCAACGAGCGTAACCAACGCATCAACGAGGCCGGACCATCCGAACCGGTATTGATATTGGGATTGAACGGCGCTCCTACTGCGGGTGATGTTATTCATGTATTGGAAACCGAACAGGAAGCCCGCGAAATCGCCACCAAGCGCGAACAATTACAGCGCGAGCAAGGGCTGAGAACCCAAAAGCTGCTCACCCTCGACGATATCGGTCGCCGTATAGCCATTGGCAACTTCCAGCAGTTGAATATCATAGTGAAAGGGGACGTAGACGGTTCGGTAGAAGCAATCTCCGACTCGTTGATCCGTCTGTCGACCGAACAAATTCAGGTGAATGTGATACACAAGGGGGTAGGGCAGATATCCGAATCGGATGTGATACTGGCCGCTGCTTCCGATGCCATTATTGTCGGCTTCCAGGTGCGTCCTTCGCAGACTGCGCGCAAGCTGGCCGAGAAAGAAGGGGTAGACATTCGTCTCTACTCCATCATCTACGACGCCATCGAGGAAGTCAAGGCCGCTATGGAAGGCTTGTTGTCGCCTGATATTAAGGAAGAAATCGTAGCCAACGTAGAAGTGCGCGAGATATTCAAAATATCCAAGGTGGGTACAGTGGCAGGCTGCCAGGTGCGCGACGGTAAGATCAAGCGCAACAACAAGATTCGCCTTGTCCGCGACGGTATTGTTATCTATACCGGCGACCTCGGTTCGTTGAAACGTTTCAAAGAAGATGTACGCGAAGTAGCCCAAGGCTACGAGTGTGGATTGAATATCAATAACTTCAACGACATCAAGGTAGGCGACATCGTCGAAGCCTTCGAAGAAGTAGAAGTGAAGCAAACGCTATAGAAATAAATAATATTAACGATATGTCCATTGCGGGTTTAAACTGCAATGGACATTTTTTGTATTTCAACATCTTTATAAAAAAAGCTTATGAAAATGAAGAAATTACTATCACTTAATTTGTCATTATTCCTTTTCTTAGGA
>DAIREI010000374.1:0-2352 GCA_036795675.1 Bacteroidales bacterium | reverse complement strand
CCCAACGTTTTGGTACGCCCATGTACTTCGGAGGCCCTA
Organism: Bacteroidales bacterium; assembly: GCA_036795675.1. Classification (GTDB taxonomy): domain Bacteria; phylum Bacteroidota; class Bacteroidia; order Bacteroidales; family Azobacteroidaceae; genus Azobacteroides. The sequence goes on along the minus strand of DAIREI010000374.1, from coordinate 2,313 downwards.
GCGCAGCCTACTTCGCTACTAAGGAAGACTACAAGCGCAACATCCCCGGCCGCATTATCGGTATCTCGAAAGATGCTTACGGTAAACCCGCTTTGCGTATGGCGCTGCAAACCCGCGAACAACACATCAAGCGCGAGAAAGCAACATCCAACATCTGTACGGCTCAAGCATTGCTCGCTACCATGGCCGGTTTTTATGCCGCCTACCATGGCCCCGAAGGATTGAAAGACATTGCAGGGCGTATTCACGCTTATGCGGGCTTCCTCGCCGCAGAATTGGCCAAGTTGGGCTACACCCAAGAGAACAAGAACTACTTCGATACGTTGAAGATTAAGCTGCCCGCCAATGCTTCGATGCAAGCCATCCACGATACCGCTGTCGAGTGTAAGGTGAATCTCCGCTACTTCGAAAGTGGCGAGATAGGCATCAGTATCGACGAAACTACCCTAATCGACGACATAGGCGTACTCCTTTATATATTTGCTTCGGGAATAAACAGCGAGTACACATTGAATAAAGAGATTGAACGCAACACCTATTTCGATGCCTCGTTTAAGCGCAGTACCCCTTTCATGCAATACGAAGTATTTAATAAATACCACACCGAAACGGAGATGATGCGCTACATGAAGAAGTTGGAACTGAAAGACATTTCGCTGGCTACGTCCATGATTTCGCTCGGCTCTTGTACCATGAAACTGAATGCCGCCTCGGAGATGTTGCCTTTGAACGACCCCCACTTTACCAATATCCATCCTTATGCCCCCGAAGAACAAACCGAGGGTTATAGGGAGCTGATCGATAACTTGGCATCCGACCTCGGTATTATTACCGGGCTTCCCGGCGTAAGCTTCCAGCCCAATTCGGGCGCGGCAGGCGAGTACGCAGGCTTGATGACGATACGCGAATACCTGAAATCTATCGGACAAGGGCACCGAAACGTGGTGTTGATTCCCGCTTCGGCTCACGGAACCAACCCGGCAAGCGCTATCCAGGCAGGCTTCAAGATTGATATAGTGAAGTTCGACGAGAACGGCAATACCGATTTCAACGACCTGAAAGCCAAAGCCGAACTTCACAAAGACGACCTGGCTGCCTTCATGATTACCTATCCTTCCACCCACGGTATATTCGAGACCGAGATAGTGGAGATGTGCGAAGTAATTCATGCTAATGGCGGACAAGTGTACATGGACGGCGCCAACATGAACGCTCAGGTAGGATTGACCAATCCCGGCTTCATCGGAGCAGACGTGTGTCACCTCAACCTGCACAAGACCTTTGCCAGTCCCCACGGCGGCGGCGGTCCCGGCGTAGGCCCCATCTGCGTAGCCAAGCACCTCATTCCTTTCTTTCCCTCGCATCCCGTTACCAAGGGCAGCTGCATGAACACCGTAGCTTCAGCTCCTTACGGCAGCGCGGGTATCCTGCCTATCACTTACGGATACATCCGCATGATGGGTGGCGACGGACTGAAGCTGGCTACTGAAATTGCTATCCTCAACGCCAACTACATCGCCTCGCAACTGAAAGATGCTTACGGCATCGTGTACCGCGGCGACCAAGGCAAAGTAGGACATGAACTGATTCTGGAGTGCCGCAACTTCAAAGCGACTTCGGGAGTGACGGAGACCGACATAGCCAAGCGATTGGTCGACTTCGGCTTCCACGCCCCCACCCTCTCTTTCCCTGTTCACGGCACCTTGATGATAGAGCCGACTGAAAGCGAAAGCCTGCATGAGATGAACCGTTTCATCGAAACCATGCTCACCATCCGCAAGGAGATTGAAGAGATTGAAAAGGGCGAAGCCGATAAGGAAGACAATGTATTGATCAATGCACCTCACCCCCAATACGAAGTATGCGCCGACGAATGGAAGCATGCTTACCCCAGAAGCAAGGCCGCCTTTGCCCTCGAATGGATAAAAGAACGCAAGTTCTGGGTAGATGTAGCACGGGTAGACAACGCCTTTGGCGACCGCAACCTGGTAGCCGTGCAGTGCGATTGCCTATAATACAGAACCAAGAACCAAGATTATTAGACTCAGGATCATCTTTAGTCTTGATTCTAATAGTCTTGGCTCTTTTAAACCCTTACTCTATTAAAGTGTCATAGTAACAAATATGATGTCGAACATTTTAATATCAGAACGCCATGAAAACAAGACTAACCACATTAATCAGCATCCTCCTTATAACAGTATTCAGTTTAGGAGCAGAGGCACAGGTCTCAGTAAAAGTTTCATTATACGCCAATATTCCGTTGGCTCCCAATGTAACGTTATCTGTTGGTACGGTAATCGGCTCTCCCGG
>DAIREI010000373.1:0-2363 GCA_036795675.1 Bacteroidales bacterium | reverse complement strand
GGGGGTTGGGGGGGAGGTGTTACTCATTTTTCAAATAATCCACCGGGTTGGCTGTCGATGCCCTATAGCTCTGGAAGAACACCGTGATGAATGAAATCAACAGGCTGAACAGCCCGGCAAGGATAAAGAACCAGGGGCTGATACTTATCCGGTACGAATAGTCTTCCAGCCAGCCGGTCATGATATAATACATCACCGGAACGGTAATAATAAATGCGATAAGCACATAGATAAGGAATGAGCCGATGAGGCGCAACACGATGTTTGCGTTGGTCGACCCCATGGTTTTGCGTATAGCGATTTCTTTCGACCGCTGACGGATAAAGTAGGTGGAGATGGCCATCAAGCCCAGCATGGATATCAGTATGGCTATGCCGCAGAAGACGGCGATGATCTTCAGGAGTCGTTGCTGTGCCGCAAAAGTTTCGGCTATCTGATCCTCCATATATTCACCCTTGAAATTGAGGCCGGTAACCCGCTCATACACCTCTTTCACTTGTTGATAGGCTACGCCGGGATCGCCCTGTGTCTCTATGAGTATATTCCAAGGATAAAAGTTATTCACGTCTGCAACTCCTATAGCAACTGGTTTGGTTTGACCCAAAATATTGCCCAATTGGAAGTCTTTAACCTTCCCGTCAAGAGACCAGTTCATTTCCGGAACCGTAGCTGCATCATCGTCCAGATTGAGTTCTTTATAGGCTTGCTCGTTCAAATATATTTTACCGACATTACTTGTGTGGTTGTCTTTCAAGATTTCAAAGCCCATCATATCGAAGAACGCCGAGTCGCCGTTCAATATTTGCATACTTATATTCTGTCCATCGTGTACGAAAGTATTGTTATTCCCTCTGTTGAACGGCGTCCCCTGTGAAAAGGCTGTCCGTTTTACCGAAGCCAGATTATTAAGTTCATTATCCAAAGACTGGAATTCAGTATATGGCCCCACTTCGTTCACATGGTAAATTATATCCTTATTATTATATTCCAAGGGCGCATCGATAAGATGCTTTACCTGGTTGGCAATGATAAAGGCGGCAGCAAGCAACGAGATGGTGAGGATATTCTGTATGATGATAAACACCTTGCTGAAGGTCATCTTGCTCCTTACCTTGAAGTTCCCCTTTACTATATCTATCGGCTGGAAGCGCGAAATGATATAACCGGGAAACAATCCCGACAGAATGCCAAGCGCAAAAGCAGCAAGCAATATGAGCAAAATATTACTCAGCGAGAAGAAGCCGTTGAGATTCAATTCTGTATTCAACAGGTTGTTAGCATAAGGAACACAAAGGAAAGCGAGCAGGATGCCGATGGCAAGGGATAGATAGCTCAAAATGACCGATTCGCTACCCAGCCGGAGGAAGGATTCGCCGGGCTTAGCCCCCACAAGACTGCGTATCCCCATCTCTTTGGCGCGGAAGCTTGTCTGCGCCACCGTGAGGTTCACGTAGTTGAATACGGCAAAGAGCAGGATGATAAAACCCACCGTCATCAAGATAAGCACAAAGGATTTATCGCCCTGGCGGAGGTAGCCCATGCTGTCTATTTCGGTAAAATAGAATTCGCTGAGCGGGATGAGTTGTACTTTCTCTAAAATGCCCCGCTCGTATATCCAATATCTCTCGCGCAAGAAATCGCTGATATCCTGTGCCTTGCTGTTGATATCAGCACCCGGATGCACCAACAAGAAAGTGACCGAACTACCAGCATTTTCAAAGTAGTCGTTCATCCAGGGGCTGAAATATAGGGCATTGCTGTTGGGGATAACCACATCGGCATAGTCGATGGCCGATTGCTTGATGTCGCGCATCACCCCCGTCACGGTTACATTTACCGAGTCATTGTAATGAATACTTTGCCCTATCGGGTCTCTATCTCCAAAGGCTTTGCGGGCAAAGGTTTCCGACACGACTGCGCTGTTGCGGGCCCTAAGCACATCTTCCTTATTCCCTTCTACGAGGGGAAAGGAAAAGACTTGGAAAAACTCCTCGCCCGTCATCATTGTTTCTGCACCAAGCCGCTGTCCGTCATTTATCGTGACAACACCCCCTGCTACATTAAGAGCAATAGGTAAAGCAACTTCTACTTCAGGAAAGTGTTGCATGATTTGATATCCGATGCGGTCGGCAGAACTGATGTTGTTCTCATTAGCCATGACGTAAATCCTATCGCCATTCTCCTGAAACTTGTCCACCGACAATTCTTGCGTCACATATACGGCTATCAATACCACAAACATCAGCGATACCGCAAAGCCAAAGGTAGTAACGAAGGTGTAAAACTTGTTTCTCGACAGAAACTTGAAGTAGGTGCTTAGGTTAATCATCTGAATTATGTTAAATCACCTCCCCCGGCCCCCT
>DAIREI010000372.1:0-2375 GCA_036795675.1 Bacteroidales bacterium | reverse complement strand
GCCGTATGGGCGGTTTCGCGGGCTATCAAAGCCGTTCCTTCCAGTTGTACCAAAAGGTCTGATATCTTCAAGGGATAACCGTTCAGGTGTTCGTTACGGCCGTAGGGGCAGGTGGCGGTCTTCATGCCCATGAGGGTAGTGGGAGCCATTTGTCCGCCCGTCATACCGTAGATGGCATTGTTGATGAAGACGATTACGATGTTCTCGCCACGGTTGGCAGCATGGATGGTTTCGGCGGTACCGATAGCAGCCAAGTCGCCGTCGCCCTGATAGGAGAATACCATCTTGTCGGGGTTGAGTCTTTTTACGGCGGTAGCCACTGCCGGAGCGCGTCCGTGGGCGGCTTCCACCCAGTCTATATCGATATAGTTGTAGGCAAATACGGCACAACCTACCGGAGCAACTCCGATGGTTTTCTCGGCCAGGCCCATCTCGTCTATGACTTCGGCAACCAATTTATGCACAACGCCATGGGTACATCCCGGGCAGTAGTGCATGGGATTATCATTCATCAAACGCGGTTTATCGTAAACCATGTTTTCGGGCTTAATCATATCTTTTGTTTCCATAGTGTTCATTTAATTAATTGTTCTTTTAAGGCTTTCAACACTTCCTGCGGCGAAGGTACGATGCCTCCGAGGCGTCCGTAATGTTCTACCGGCACACGGCATTCCACGGCCAGCTTTACATCTTCTATCATTTGTCCGGCATTGAGTTCCATGGTAAGGATGCCTTTTACTTTATCTTTATACTTTCCTATTTCGTTTTTGGGGAAAGGCCATAGCGTAATGGGGCGGAAAAGACCTACTTTTATTCCTTCTTCGCGAGCCATGTCCATTACTTTCTGGCTGATGCGGGCGGCCGAACCGAAAGCTACAATCAGGTATTCGGCATCTTCGCAATTGATTTCTTCGTACATTACCTCATTCTCTTCAATGAGTTTGTACTTGGCTTGGAAGCGGTTGTTGTTCACCTCCATGATGGCCGAATCCAGCTCGAGCGAGGTTACGATATTGGGTCCTCTGTCGGGAGTCTTGCCCAAGGTAGCCCAAGGTTGTTCTTTGCGTACCTCTTCTTCGGTTCTGCGAACCTGTTGCTCGGGCAATACCACTTTCTCCATCATCTGGCCGATAACGCCGTCGGAAAGGATCATAGCCGGGTTGTTGTATTTGAATGACAAGTCGAAAGCCAATGCCACGTGGTCGGCCATTTCTTGTACCGATGCGGGAGCTAAGGTAATAAGACGGTAGTCGCCATGACCTCCACCCTTTACGGTTTGGAAGTAGTCGGCCTGGCTGGGCTGGATGGTTCCCAATCCGGGACCTCCGCGCATGATGTTCACTATCAGTCCGGGAAGTTCGGCTCCTGCCATATAGGATATACCTTCTTGCTTGAGGCTGATACCGGGACTTGACGAAGACGTCATCACTCTTTTACCGCAAGCTGCACCGCCATATACCATGTTGATCGCAGCCACTTCACTCTCTGCCTGAAGAACTACCATACCGGTGGTTTCCCAAGGTTTTTCGTCCATTAAGGTTTCCATGATTTCGGACTGAGGCGTAATCGGATAACCGAAATAGCCGTCTGTGCCGTAGCGAATTGCAGCTACTGCAATCGCCTCGTTTCCTTTCATTAATTTTACTTCTTCAGCCATGACATTAGATTTTTACTTTATAAACCGTAATACATCCGTCGGGACAAACCAATCCGCAATTGGCACACCCGATACAATCGTCGGGTTTGACAATTTCGGCGTAGTTGTATCCCTTCGCGTTCACTTCTTTCCCTAAGGACAAGACGTCGGTAGGACAAGCCACTACGCACAAGTCGCAGCCCTTGCATCTATCGGTGTTGATTACCACCGTACCTCTGATTTTCGCCATAATTAATTAATTTTGTGTTTTTCTATTCCCTCAATGTGTTAGATGTCGGGATATTGCTTATTTAAATTGTTTAATTGTTCCGATAGTTGTACGCTTGTGCCCCGGGCATTGGCAATGCCTTGCTCCAGCGTAAGTTTAGCCTTCTTGTATTCTCCCATATTTATATAATAAGCTGAACGGTACAAATAATAGGCTTGATTTTCGGGTTCTTTTTCTATCAACTTATTTAGAAATTTGATAGCACCTTCCCAGTCTTTCAACTCGGCGGCAAGGCTTGCTGCTAACAAATTGATATTATACTTATCGGGATACAAATATAGGAATTCTTTTACTTTCTCCAAAGCAATGTCGGTATTTCCATTCTTTTCGTAAGCTTTTATCAGGCCTACCAGGTTCTGCCTGTGATTAAGAATGTCCAGATTATCAGCAAATTCGAATGCTTGTATCGCCCGCTCGTATTCGTCTGCATCGTAATAGCAAAAACCTATC
>DAIREI010000371.1:0-2376 GCA_036795675.1 Bacteroidales bacterium | reverse complement strand
TGCCGTTCTCTCTGAATATTCGAACATTCAATTCAAATCGAATAACGCATTGACAAAGTATGTCAACCTATCCGGCAGAGGTGTAGAAAACCCCAATGAACCTATTATTACAGTCACCCCCGACATCCTTTACTATGTGAATCCTTATGTAGGCGTTACTTCCGAAAAACAACAAGTAGAAATATCAGGAACTAACCTTGCAGGTGACATTACTTATGAGATAGAAGGCAACTTCGGGTTGTTGTACACGATAGAAGAAGTCTCTTGGGATCCGGCCACAGGTGGGATACTGGCGATAGATTTCACTCCAAGCAAAGATGTATATATGGGTCCCGCCGAAGGGGATGCTTACATTACTTTCCGGTCTCCTTATGCAATAGAAAAACGCCTTATCTTAGACGGAACCAATGTGAGTATCATTACCGAGGATATTATGTTTGAGACGACCGAAGTAGGAACTGCAAGCCCTCCGCAAACCATTATTGTTTCGGGATTAGACCTTTATAATGGTCCCAACCTTACCAAGTTGTGGAATGACGACGATGCCTTTGCTATTGAGTTTACCTCATTCGACCCCGAAACCGTAATGAGTACAGTCGATATTACCTTTACTCCGAAAGAAGAACGAAGCTACGAAGGCGGCTTTCAGTTAGCCGGAATAGGTGATGGAAAAAGTTTATTGATAGGTGTAATGGGCGTAGGCACTAAGTCGCCAACTGCACTAACAAGTGTTGATAACAAGATATTCGCACAAGCAGAGAACGATAGGCTTATTGTATATAATCTTCATGAAGGAAGCGCTGTTAAAGTGCTTGATATAAACGGGCGGGTGATTGCCACAGGCGATTCGTCGGCCGGGCAATATGCCGCCGCACTAAGCAGTAAGGGAATTTATTTTGTGAAGATAACAGGAGTCGATTCGAAAGTATTGAAGGTTCTAAATCACTGATAACTGCTCAAAGAACTCCCATACCACTATTCCGGTGGCAACCGACACGTTCAATGAGTGTTTAGTGCCGAATTGGGGTATTTCTATACAGGCGTCGCAACGGTCTAACACGGCCTGGTCGACGCCTTTTACTTCATTGCCCAATACGATGGCATAGTGTTGGTTGGGGTTTGTTTGGAAGTCATTAAGCATAATACTGTCTTCGGCCTGCTCGATGGCGATAATTTGATAGCCGGATTGCTTCAATTCATCCACCACATCCAAGGTATTATCGAAGTATTTCCAATTGACGGAGAATTCAGCTCCGAGGGCGGTCTTGTGTATTTCGGGGTGAGGCGGTACGGCTGTTATACCGCAAAGGCAGATGGCCTCGACCAAGAAGGCATCGGAAGTGCGAAATACCGAACCCACATTGTGCAGGCTGCGCACATTATCCAGGATAATAGTCAGCGGAATCTTCTTCGCCTCTTTAAATTCCCCTTCCGACAGGCGGTTAAGTTCGGTAATGCGGAGTTTTCTCATTGTTCTTCTTTGGCTTTGAAGGCTAAGGCGTACAATTTCATTTGCTTCAGCATGGCTACCAATCCGTTGGAGCGGGTGGGCGAAAGGTGTTCTTTCAGTCCGATAGCATCGATAAAGTAAAGGTCGGCATTGAGTATCTCGTCAGGCGTATGGCCCGAAAGCACTTTGATAAGCAACGAAATAATCCCCTTCACAATCACGGCATCGCTATCGCCCTGATAAGTAATTACACCGTCGTTGTATTCGGAGTGTAACCACACCCGGCTTTGGCAACCCTCTATCAGGTTGTTGGGTGTTTTGTATTGCGCATCCAACGGAGGAAGTTCATTGCCCATCTCAATCAGGAGAGCGTATTTATCCATCCAGTCGTCGAAGATGGCGAACTCCTCTATTATTTCGTCTTGTGTTTGGTCGATGGTTTTCATCTTTTTAGCTTTTAGCTGATAGCTGTTAGCCATTAGTCAAATAAATATCTACGTAACGCGCCCTAATAGCTATCAGCTAATAGCTAACAGCTCTTTATCTTTCATTATACACTACATGTAATACCGTCTGCCCCACGGCTTTCAAAGTCTTCTTGTCTACGCTGTCCATATTATCTTCCAGCGTATGCCAATAGGGGCCGAAGCCGGTTTCGTTATCCAATATTTGTTGAACAATATCGATGCAAGGAAAATCTCTGTATTTCATCACTTCTATATGGTCGTCTACAATCGCATGAGAATTACTGTCGATAAAATAGTTTCCATAACCCAATTTTGATGCCGTCTTCCATACTTTATCCAAAACATTCTTGGCATTGGCTCTCGAATAACCCTCTTTGCGGAACTCAGCGCCTTTTGCGCTCACCATATCCAGCAATATACCGTACTTGGCAAAATAGTTGTGAACATGCGGGTTCTTGG
>DAIREI010000370.1:0-2377 GCA_036795675.1 Bacteroidales bacterium | reverse complement strand
TATATTTTTTATTTAGTATCATGAAGAAAAACGTAATTATTATCGGCGCTGCCGGTAGAGACTTCCACAACTTCAATACCTTTTTCAGAGGTAATGCAGATTACAACGTAGTGGCTTTTACTGCCGCTCAAATCCCCGACATCGACGGACGTAAGTACCCGACCGAATTGGCCGGCGACCTGTATCCCGCAGGTATTCCTATCTATTCGGAAGATGAACTTCCTAAGCTTATCAAAGACTTGAAGGCCGACATCTGCGTATTCTCTTACAGCGATGTTCCTTACAACCGCGTAATGAATGTGAGCGCTATCGTAAACACGGCAGGAGCCGACTTCTGGTTGCTCAGCCCGCGCGAAACCATGATTAAATCAACCAAGCCGGTTATCGCAGTAGGCGCTACCCGTACCGGTTGCGGTAAGAGCCAGACTTCAAGAAGAATCATCGAAATCTTGGTAGAAATGGGCTTGAAGGTAGTGGCTATCCGTCACCCGATGCCTTACGGCGACTTGGTAAAACAACAAGTACAACGCTTTGCTACGGTAGAAGACCTGAAGAAGCACGAATGTACTATCGAAGAAATGGAAGAGTACGAACCGCATGTAGTTACCAAACGTAACGTTATTTACGCCGGTGTTGACTACGAAGCTATTCTTCGCGAAGCTGAAAAAGATCCTGACGGATGCGACATCATCCTTTGGGACGGCGGAAACAACGACTTCCCCTTCTATGTGCCCGATTTGATGGTAGGTGTATTAGACCCCTTGCGTCCCGGTTCGGAAATTTCTTACTACCCCGGCGAAGTGGTAGCCCGTATGTCTGACGTGATCTGTATCAACAAGATCGACTCTGCATCGCTCGACGATATCAATGAAGTGCGCCGCAACATCGCTGCCATTAACCCGACAGCTACTGTTATCGACGCTGCTTCTTACCTAACGGTAGACAAGCCCGAACTGATTACCGGCAAACGTGTATTGGTAGTAGAAGACGGCCCAACATTAACCCACGGCGAAATGAAGATTGGCGCCGGTACTGTTGCCGCTCTTAAATATGGTGCAGCCGAACTGGTTGACCCGCGTCCCTACACCGTAGGTAAACTGCAAACTACATTCGAGAACTATCCCGAAATCGGCGTTCTTCTTCCTGCAATGGGTTACGGCGAACAACAAGTGCGCGACCTCGAAGCCACTATCGCCAACACGCCTTGCGACACCGTGGTTATCGGTACGCCTATCGACTTGACCCGCGTGGTGAAGATCAACCAACCGACTGCTCGCGTTGAGTACGAATTGCAAGAGATTGGTTACCCCAACTTCGAAATGATATTGAAAGATTTTGTTAAGAAACATAATCTGAAGAAATAAGCACGTTGCTATGCGCAAGCAAACAACTAACACATTGTTGATGATCGAGCCTGTAGCATTCGGGTTTAACGATCAAACTGCCGAAAACAACTATTTCCAGCAGAACGACAATGCAGAACAAATGAAACTCCAGGAGCTTGCCCTCCTGGAGTTTACGCATTCTGTAGACAGGCTGAGAAATAAAGGCATTAATGTAATTGTGGTGAAAGATACGCCGGAGCCTCACACGCCCGACTCCATCTTTCCTAACAACTGGGTCTCGTTTCACGACGACGGCCGAGTGGCACTCTATCCGATGTTTGCCAAAAATCGCCGCCACGAGAGACGATTGGACATTATTGAAACATTGAAGGGCGAAGGCTTCCTTATCCGCGAGATTGTCGACCATAGCGACGGCGAGGCAAACAACCGCTTCCTCGAAGGAACGGGCAGCATGATTCTCGACCGGGTGAACCAAGTGGCATACGCCGCCATATCCGAGCGGACGGACATTGACCTTTTCAATCGTTTTTGCGAAGTATTCGGTTTCACTCCCATGGCTTTCCATGCCAATCAAACCGTGGGCGACCAACGCTTGCCTATCTACCACACCAACGTAATGATGTGCGTGGCCGATAAGTATGCCGTAATCTGCCTCGATTCGATAGATGATGAAGCCGAGCGGAGTAAAGTAGTGAAGTCGCTGACCGATACCGGTAAGGAGATTGTCACTATCACCGAAGCGCAGATGCATCAATTTGCCGGCAATATGCTTCAGGTGGAAGATGCCGAGGGAAAACCTTATTTGGTGATGTCTGAAACCGCCTACCTGTCGTTGACGCCCGAGCGGATAAAGACGCTGAAGAAGTACAACGAAATCATCAGCCTCACTATCCCCACCATTGAGAAATATGGAGGCGGAAGCGCGCGCTGCATGCTGGCGGAGATCTTCACAGAGAAAAAATAATCAGGGAATTCAGATAGAGTGATGCAACGTTTTAGCATCTATTTGCATCATATATAATATGAATAAT
>DAIREI010000369.1:0-2378 GCA_036795675.1 Bacteroidales bacterium | reverse complement strand
TGCCGGTCTTTTCTTTACGGCAGACAAGAAAGAGTGTACCGACAGCGGATTCTCTAAATCGACATACAACTTGTTATCCCCTTCCTCAAACAAGATTTCTCTGGGGATAGATTTTTCGCTTCTCCACTGGCTTATTTTCTCTATCAATGCTTTATCGTCCTTTATTTTGGCAAAAGACTCTATTGCCTCTTTCTTTATTGTCCACGATGCCGGCGACAGGATGGTATTCTTATACCTTACCCTGGGCCGATACTCCAGAATATTGCTTAGGTTCCCCCATGAAAAACCGATATAGCCTCGTCCTTCCTCGTGTTGCATATCGGCGAGGAAGTGATAGGCCGGGATGGCATTCACAACATAATTGTGGGCATTGGTCAACCGTGGAATTATCTGTTTGCCCAACCTTTTCGAGCGCAACTGTATGCGGTTATTGCGTACCGAAATCATGATGTCCGACAGATAAATCTGCTGCTCCCTAGGCAAGGTTGAGTTGGACAGGTACACCAATTCATAATCGCGCAGGTGCGAGCGTGTCAATATATTGCCTATGCGCGAATTGGGAAGATGCGATATTTCGGCCAGGATAACATGGTCGGGCTGTAATTCTTGCTCTTTGGTCACTATCGCCTCTACGTATTTTCCAATCGCTTCATCGGTATGTGCAAAGCGAGCCGATATTCTGGCTCCTGTAGGCCCGGAAGCGCCGCTCATCTGTATGAGCAATTCGTCTGCATCTTCTTTTAATATTTCTATCATGGACGACATGGTGTCCGGCAGGTCTGTTGCAGCGGCCTTAGGAAACAACTTAAAGTCTTCGTCGGTCAGAACCAGTTCTTTATTACCGCTCTTATCGTTCTGAACTTTTTGTAATAAGAGGGCTTCCAATGCCCCGATGGCGATATTACTCTGTCCCGATGGCGAGGGATAAGCAAATCCATCGAGGAAAGAGTCGGGGTCGTAGCGCTTATTGTCGGCCGGATACCCTACTCCAATATCGGGGTCTAATGCGAGCAATAAGGGGATTTCTTCCTCTTCGTAGCGTGCGGAAAACTCTTGCTTAAACTTGGTCAGGTTTTGGTTGCTGTAAGAAGAAGTTATTTTGTTTAGAAGCTGAAACATCGATTCAACCTCCTTTTGTACCTCTTTGCTAAGCGTAGCCCACCGGCTTTTCCTTACGGCATCCACTTGCAGGATAAACTTCTCTTCGTACGAGATGTCATACGCTGTTTTTAAGTATTCGATATCTTGCATCAATCCCTCAACGATAGACAAAATAGTTGAATCGCCTCGATTGATGTCATCAATATGGCTCCGGATACTCTTTATCTTATCCAATGCGTCCCCTGTACATCCGGCAGCATCTAAGGTATCAATCATGTCCTGCAACATATCTTTGCCTGTTACACCGGGGTCGAGTTCGCTTACAACCAGTTGCGAGTCTATCAGTTCTTCTATAAACGCTTCGGCTTCCTCCTTCTCAATTTCTTCATCCACCAGAAGCCTCACCATCTCTTCTATTAGCAGTCCGGCCGACGCCTTCCGCAGCAACAGCTCGGTATAATAGTTGGCATCGACCGCAGAGAGGTGGAATTGCCGGCCTTGCGGATTGTATTTGTATTCTACGTAGCGGTATTTATCCGCCAGTTCGTAAAGTGTAGTATTAGGATAATACCTCAACTTTCGTTTAATATCCGCCATATTGGCTACAGCCTGTGCCAGCGTGCACAAGTAAAACATATCCAACCGGGCATGCCCTCTTACTTCCTTGCCTACCACCACTTCGGTAGTATCGGCAAACGTTCCCATCGAGCAGGCGGCAAACAACCCGAAAGGCGTACAACGGGTGGACATACGCGACAGGTATTTGGTAAGGGATGCCGTTAGTTTCTTCACCTCTTTGGCATCGGTCAATTCTCCTTTCAAGTACTTCTGCAACTCTTTATATACCACGGGCGATGCCAGGAACAGGGCATCTTGTATGGTTTCATCCTGCAATAGCCTGTTTAGCGAATCTTTATCGGATAAAAATCTGGTGTGCCTGCTGTAAGGCAATGCCGGTGTGCGGAAGAGTATATCGGGGAATAGTTTGTAGGGCATAGATTGAGATAGGGAGATATAATGCTGGATTAATACGTATATTATTTAGATTTATTCTGATGTGTTTATTATATGATATTATGCAATGCAATTCTTATTACCCTCTGTCATTAATACAGGACAATTAAGACATGACAGTTCAGGGGTTGTTGCGATACAGTAATCTTTCGATTCTTTATGTTCCACTACAATATCTGCATTACATTCACGTTTAACGGCTGTATAAGGAAGGTCTCCTCCTCTTAAATTAGCCATACTATTTGAAGACAAGTCGGAAATAA
>DAIREI010000368.1:0-2380 GCA_036795675.1 Bacteroidales bacterium | reverse complement strand
TCCCCTCCTTGGGAGGGGATTTAGGGGAGGTGCTATCGCATTAATACCCTATCATATATCTTCCTCACCTTCAGTCCCGCCTTCTCCCAGGTGATTTGGTCTACTTCGGCTTTGCCTTCCACTTGCAGGTACTCGGCCATGGAGGGATAGGTGACGATGGAGTACATGGCGTCGGCCATGGCTTCAATGTCCCAATAGTCGACCTTGATGGCTTTGTCTAATATCTCGGCGCAGCCCGATTGCTTTGAAATGATGGTGGGCACGCCGCACTGCATCGCCTCTAAGGGCGAGATGCCGAAAGGCTCCGATACCGAGGGCATCACGTATACATCGCTCGACTTGAGCACTTCGTACACCTGCGTGCCTTTCATAAAGCCGGTGAAGTGGAAGCGGTCGGAGATATTGCGCTTGGCAGCTAGGTTGATCATCCGGTTCATCATATCGCCGTTGCCCGCCATCACAAAGCGCACGTTCTTGGCCTTGTCCAGCACTTTGGCGGCTGCCTCCACAAAATATTCCGGGCCTTTCTGCATGGTTATTCGTCCGAGAAACGTGATTACCTTGTCGTTAGTCCCTTTCTTGGATGCAATAGCTTCCACTTCGGGGCTGAGCGGCTCCACGGCATTATGCACCGTGGTTACTTTGCCGGGATCTTGATTGTATTTATCCAGCACCGTGCTTCGGGTAAGGTTGCTTACGGTGATAATGTGGTTGGAGTGATTCATTCCGTCCTTCTCTATGCTGTACACGCGGGGGTTTACCTTGCCGCGGCTGCGGTCGAAGTCGGTGGCGTGCACATGTATCACCATCGGTTTGCCGCTTGCCGTTTTAGAATGAATACCTGCGGGATAGGTGAGCCAGTCGTGCGAATGGATAATGTCGAAGTCGAAGGTGCGGGCTACCACGCCGGCCACGATGGAGTAGTTGTTTATCTCCTCCATCAGGTTGTCGGGATATCGGCCCGAAAACTCGATGCAACCCAGGTCGTTGGTAGGATAATAGCTGAAGTCGGCATAGATATGGTCGCGCATATCGAAGTAGAGTTGGGGATCCATAAACTTGCCCAAGCGTTGTTGCACCTGTTCCCACGAGACATCCTTCCATACTATCGGCACATGGCAGGCGCCTATGATGCGGAGGAAACTCCGGTCTTCGTCGCCGCGGGGCTTAGGCATAACAAAGGTAATGTCCATGTCGGACTGCTCGGCCATCCCTTTGGTAAGTCCGTAGCTTGCCGTACCCAATCCTCCCAGAATATGCGGAGGGAACTCCCAACCATACATTAATGCTTTCATTCTATAGGGGGTTGTGATTGATTAAACGAATCCAAGAGCTTCAATACGCGCAATATAGCCGCCACGTTCATGGCAAAGGAAATAGCGCCCCCGCTTTGAAAAGGCGGATTGCCGTCGAACAACTCCGACAGCGAACCGATGCAATGCGTGTTCATCTCTTCTTCAAGGCCGATAAGCATACGCTCGGCAAACGAAACGCCGCTGTATTGATAGAGCTTAAGATAGGCCTCCAGATAGAAGCCCAACAGCCACGGCCAAGCCGTCCCCTGGTGATAAGCCAGGTCGCGCTCACTTTGTGTGCCTATATAATAAGGACGGTAGCCCTCGCTTTTGGGGCTGAGCGATCGGATGCCTTTGGGGGTAAGCAGCTCCTTGGTTACTATATTGAGTATGTTTCTTTTCTGTTGGCGACTGAGCGGGGAGTATTCGAGCGCAACGGCAAAGAGCATATTGGGGCGCACGCTCCAATCGACATAATTGCCGTCGACATAATCGTAGAGGTAGTCGTATCCGTTGAGGAAAGTAGCGGGAAACGCAACAGCCGTCTTGGTGTACAAGTCTCGCAGGTGGTTGATTCGCACGCTTTCCGTCTCGGCATTCTTTTGAAGCAACTCCTCGGCAAAGCATAGCGCATTGTACCAAAGCGAATTAAATTCTACTATATAACCTGTTCGGGTTACGATGGGCTTCCCCTCCGAGGTGGAGTTCATCCAGGTTACGGCTTTGTCTCTGCCGTAGGCGTACAGCAGCCCCGCGGGGTCGTATTTCAGTCCCGGATGTTTGTCTTCTACAATGAAATCGATGATTTCCTGCACTATATCGCCGTATTTTTCCGCACATTTATCTATTCCTTCCTTCTTGGCATACTGTTGGATAGCCCAAATCATCCACAGCGGCACATCGGGCAGGTCTATCTCCTGTATCGTGGCGTCTTTCGCCTTCTTCTCCATAAAAGTACGCACGACGGGGATAGCCGTATCCATAATCCTCTCGTATCTAACCAAATCGTCGATGGCCAAGGTAGAACCGGGCAGCGCAATAAAGAGGTCGCGGGCGCGCACCTTAAACCAAGGATAGCCCGCGAG
>DAIREI010000367.1:0-2393 GCA_036795675.1 Bacteroidales bacterium | reverse complement strand
ATCAATGCGACTATATATATAAGGAGTGATTTATTCATAATACGTCTTGTTTTTTATTTTCCTTTCGAGCAGGGAAGTATCTTCGTCTTCTTCCGTTTTCTTTTCGAACGCCTTCTTCCACTCTTCTACCGCCTTGTCTTTATCGTCGTTCATATAAAGTATATCGCCGTAATGCTCCAATATGTCGCCGCTTATACGGCCTCCGCTTTTCGATAAGGCACTCTCTATATAGAACTTGGCCAGCGAATAGTTGCCTTGCTGAAAGAACACCCAGGCGTAGGTGTCGATGTAGGTGGCGTTGTTTGGCTCCACCTGCACGGTCTTTGCCGACATCCGTTCGGCCCGGTCGAGGTCTTGCTTGTCGAGGGCGAGATAATAGGCGTAGTTATTCAGTACCATTACATTGTTCTCGTTGTACTGCAAGGCTTTCTCGTAGGCCTCGTAGGTCTTTTTCTTATTGCCGAGTTGATGGTATAAATCGCCTATTTGCCCGTAGAAATCAGACTTGAGCCGGGGTTCGCTATCCGGAACGAGCAACACGGCATGCTCAAATATGCCGAGCGCCTTTTTGTAATCCTGCTTAATGTAATACCCCATAGCCTGATAATAGTAAAATTCGGGCTTATCGGGGAAATGGAGGATGGCATTCTCCGAAGCTTCGATAATCTCATTGGTATCTCCGCCCTTTACGGCAATGGCCAGCAGTTGCGACCAGGCTTTCAGGTTGTCCGGTTCGGCTTCGGTAACGAGTTGAAACTGAAACTTGGCATCGTCCGGCCGGTTAATGGTCATAAGAAACTCGCCGTACATCAAATTCAATTCTTTCTCTTGCGGATGCTGTTCCAGCAAAGTCTCCATCAGTGGTATAATCAGCTCTTTATCTTTCTTGGCTATAAAGATGTTCTGAATATATTTGCCCAATATACCCAACTTGATGTCGATGTCGAGCCTGGGGTTCTTCAGGGCGTTCTCTATCTCCCGGTACACCATTTCGTCGTTGCCCGTTTGTTCGTAATAGTTGGCCATCGATACAAAATAGTAAGGGCTGTCGGGTTCGATGCTGTGGGCTTTGTCGTAGTACTCCAGCGCTTTATCATTGTCGCCCAATCGCAGGTAATGGTCGCCGATAATGATAATGTAGCGCGACTCGGCAGGGAACTTATCAGCCAGTTTCTCTATCTCGTTCAAGGCCTTATCGTTTTGTCCGAGAAATAAATACATGCGATACTTCTGCATCGATACCATCTCGTTCAGTCCGATATTGTTTTCCAGGTTGTCGAGCGATTCCACCGCTTTATCTATCTTATTCACACGCATATACAGCTCGCTCAGGTAGAAATGCAGTTCAGGCCGGTCGGGGTACTCGGCGGTAAGCGATTCGTAAAGGCTTATGGCCTCTTCGAAGTGGCCGCTTTCACGGTTCAGGTCGGCCAAGGCGGTTTTGTAGTCGGCATTGGCGGGATTGTATTCAACGGCCTTGTTCAACGCCTTCAATGCCGAATCAATATCCTCTGTATCCAAATAGTATTGAGCCACTTCGTATTGAGCCGCCGAAGAGGTAGAGTCGATTTCCAATGCCGATTGAAAAGCCTCGAACGATTCGCTGTAATCGCCCTTATATTTAAGCCGAAGCCCTTCGAGGTAATAATAATCGAAATTCTTTTCGGGTTCGGGCAACCAATTTATATCGTCCGGATAAGCCCAAGAGGCCGACAGGCACAGCGTTAATATAAGTATTATTGTTTTCTTCACTCGTTGAATCTTAAATCTTAAATTTTGAATCACCGCCCCGTATGTCCGAAGCCGCCTGCGCCACGTTCGGTCTTATCCAGTTCGAAGGTTTCTTCCCAACTGATATGCTCGTGCTTGGCTATCACCATCTGGCAGATGCGCTCGCCGTCTTGCACCACAAAAGGGGCTGCCGAGAGGTTGATAAGGATGATCTTTATCTCGCCCCGATAGTCCGAATCGATAGTGCCCGGAGTATTTACCAACGATATGCCGTGCTTGATAGCCAGTCCGCTGCGAGGCCTTATCTGGGCTTCGTAGCCCACAGGCAGTTCGATGAAAAGCCCCGTTGGGATTAGCGCCCGCTCGAGCGACTCCAGCGTTACCGGCTCGTCTAAGTTGGCCCTTAAATCGAGGCCGGCGGAGTAGGCCGTTTCGTATTCGGGCAGCGCATGTTTCGACTTATTGATTACTTTTACTTGCATACAAATAAATATTTGGCAACAAAAATACAAAATAGTTGCGAGTTATAATAATAAAATATTTTTATTATCTTTGCAACAAAGTAGCCGATAGCTTTTAGCTAATAGCTGATAGTGCGCTTCGCGCTAACTCTTAGTTCTTGGTAAACCAAGCGAACAAGTTCGAGCGCTTCACTCTTAGTT
>DAIREI010000366.1:0-2415 GCA_036795675.1 Bacteroidales bacterium | reverse complement strand
ATCGAAAACAAGCCAATCAACATTGAGCAAATAGAAGAGGCTATCGAAATCATCAACGATTTGATTAAGAATAGCAGATAACCGAAATTAACAGAAATTGTAAAGAGGGTGTATGATACACCCTCTTTTTTTAGCTCTCCACCAAAGTAAAGTCGAGTTGGCGCTTCTCCATATTGGCGCGCACCACCTTTATTTTTATCGGGTCGCCCAAGCTGTAGCGGTGCCGGTTACGCCGTCCGATAAGGCTGTAGGTCTTTTCGTCGTACTCGTAGTAATCGTCTTTCAGGTCGCGCATGGGTATCATGCCCTCGCACTGGTTCTCATTAATCTCGGCATACAAGCCCCACTCGGTTACGCCCGAAATAACGCCGTCGAACACCATACCTATCTTGTCCGACATAAATTCCACTTGCTTGTACTTGATGGAATCGCGCTCGGCTTGCGAAGCCGTGCCCTCGCAGTTGGAGCAATGCTTGCATTCTTCTTCCAGCTTGTTCTCGCCTACCGACCGGCCGCCTGTCAGATAGCGCTCCAATAGCCGGTGCACCATCATATCGGGGTAGCGGCGGATGGGCGAAGTGAAGTGGGTGTAATACTTCAATGCCAACCCGTAGTGGCCGATATTATGTGTAGAATATACCGCCTTGGCCATAGACCGTATGGCAACGGTTTCTATCAGGTTTTGCTCTTTCTTGCCCTGAACCTTGTCTAATAGATTATTAATACTCTTCGACATATCGCTGCTGTCTCCCGTATTCTTCAGGCGGTAACCAAAGCGTTTGATAAACTCGGTGAAGTTCTGCATCTTATCTGGGTTGGGCAGGTCGTGTACACGATAAACAAAGGTGCGGGCCTTCATGCCTTGGGGAACTTTGCCTATGGACTCCGCCACCGTTTTATTGGCCAGCAACATAAACTCCTCTATCATCTTGTTAGCGTCTTTCGCCTCCTTGAAGTAGACGCGGAGCGGCTTGCCGTTTTCGTCGATATCGAACTTCACTTCTACCCGGTCGAAGCTGATGGCGCCGGCGGCAAAGCGTTTCTTGCGCAGCACCTTGGCTATCTTGTCGAGCATCAGTATCTCGTTCTTGTAGTCGCCTTCGCCCTTTTCTATTACATCTTGTGCCTCTTCGTAACTGAAGCGTCGGTCGGAGTTGATAACGGTACGCTTGATACGGTAATTCTTCACCTCGCCGTTGGCAGTCATATCAAATATGGCCGAGAAGCAAAGCTTATCTTCGTTGGGTCTGAGCGAACAGAGTTCATTGCTAAGCGATTCGGGCAGCATGGGTATGGTGCGGTCGACCAAGTATATCGATGTGGCACGGTCGTAAGCCTCCTTATCGATAATAGTGCCCGGCTTTACGTAATGGGTAACGTCGGCGATGTGTACACCCACTTCCCACAGGCCGCCTTTCAGTTTCTTTATCGATAGTGCATCGTCGAAGTCTTTGGCATCGGCAGGGTCTATGGTAAAGGTAACGCGGTCGCGGAAGTCCTCGCGTGCTTTTATATCTTCCTTGGTGATCTCCGTAGGGATTTTGCGGGCAGCCTTCTCTACTTTGGCGGGATACTTATAGGGCAGTCCGTATTCGGCCAGGATGGCGTGCATTTCGGTATCGTTCTGTCCGGCTTCGCCCAGTATTTCAATTACTTCTCCGCTGGGATTCTTTGCCCGTTCGGGCCAATGGAGGATACGAACGATAGCCTTTTGTCCGGTCTTTCCGCCGTGCAGTTTATCTTTCGAGATATAAATATCGTTGGCCAGTATCTTGCTGTCTACAATCAGATAAGCATGATGATTAAATACTTCCAGCACCCCTATGAAGGTAGATTTGCTACGCTCGAGTATCGCTATCACTTCGGCTTCGGGTTCACGTCCTTTGCGGCGGGCAAGTATCTGCACCTGCACACGGTCGCCGTTCATGGCGTGCATCGAATTGCGTTCGGCAACAAAGAGGGGGTTGCCGCCCGTATTGGGAAGGAAAGAGTTCTTGCCGTTCGATCGGCGTTCGAAAGTCCCTTCGGCCGTCAGCCCCAGTCCGTTGAGGCGGTACTTGCCCCGGCTGGTCTCTTCCAGAAAGTCCTCAAAGGCCAGTTCCTCGATGATTTCTTTCACCATCAATTTACCCGGAGCCGTGTTGGCGCCTATATCTGCGCTCAGTTGTTTGTAGTTTACCTCTTCTTTGGGGTGTGTATTGAAGAAGTTCATTACGCGTTGTACTATTTCTTTCTTCTTTAATCGCTTAGGCTTACTCATGGCCTTATATTCTTTATGTTTGTCTTTCATAATGAGGCAAAGGTAGTTTATTTTTCCGGTTCCCTCTTCATTTTTTATATTTACAACCCGTAGAATTAATGATTTATTCAAATAACATGGGTAGAATCAGCATCCGGATTTTAGTTTGTAAAACA
>DAIREI010000365.1:0-2416 GCA_036795675.1 Bacteroidales bacterium | reverse complement strand
AGCCAGGCAGATGGCCTCAATGTGAAAATGTCGTGGACTAATCCTACCCAGACGATAGACCGCGAAGCAGTCGGCTCTTTATCTTCGCTCAAGATATATAGGAACGAAGAGTTGGTTCATACTATCAACAACCCTGTTGCCGGAGCAAGCGGGGCTTGGACAGATACGGGCGTTCCGGCGGAAGGGCTGTGCAGCTATAAAATTGCGGCAAGCAACGATGCGGGCGAAGGTGTGAAGGTGAAGAGGGAAATATATGCGGGAGAAGACGTCCCGGGCGTTCCCCTCAATGTTGTTTTGAAGAGAGCAGGATCTACCTCTGCTAAGCTGACTTGGTCTGCCCCTGAGGAAAGCCAGTCTGGCGGCTGGTTTGATACGGCTTCGCTGACTTACAAAGTCGTCCGCCTCCCCGATAATGTAGTGGTTGCAGAAAGCACGGCTGCTACAACTTTTACCGACAACACGATTGTGGATATGGGGCTGTATTCATACAGCATTACTGCACTGTCCCGCAAAGGCGAGGGTGCATCGGCCACATCCGAGGCTTTGCTCTTCGGCGACTCGATGACAGTGCCTTGGACGGAATACTTCGACAGCGCAGAGCAGATTGCCAACCGGTGGATAATAATCAATAACGATGGAGACGACTATACCTGGACGCATAATCCATACAACGGGCTGACCGCCGGGAGCATGGAATGTACCACATTTGAATTTGAGGGCTTGCCGGTCGAATGCGACGACTGGTTCATATCGCCTGCCATCAAACTGGAGAAAGATAAAGAATACCGGTTGCGCTATTTTCTGGGTATTGAAACTGAAACAAGCAAAGCGCTTGAAGTGAGGTTGGGAACATCTCCCGGGATTGAAACCCAAACTACTTTATTGAAAGAATACAATGCAAATATAGAACGATATGCCATGCAGGATATTATTTTCACGGTTCCTGCATCTGACGAATACCATATCTCGTGGCACTCGATAGCGGAAGGGAGTTCGCAGATAGACTTGGCAGATGTTTCCATCGAAGAATTGTCTTCAATCGATATGGCGCTATTGAGTTATAATATGGAAAGTGAAATGGTGGTCGACATCGAATACACCATAGCCGTGAAGGTGAAAAATGAAGGTAAAACACCCGCGAAAGACTTCAAGATAAACTTGAAATATGCGGTGAACAACGGCGGGTCTGTTCATGTCGCAGGCTCTCCCTATGCTTACGGTGAAACTCTTGCAACGGGAGAAGAAGCAATCATCACGTTCAAATTCACTCCTGTCGTCGCCGAAGAGCATGTTTTTGTCCCCTCGGTAGAGATAGAAGGAGACAACAACGAAAGCAACAATACGGCAATGCCTTATTCTGTGCTTGTTTACCCGAAGGGAACGGAAAAAGTGTTTGTGGGAGATCCCAACTTCAATTTGTCTTCACAATTGTCGCCTTTCAACTTCTATTATCTGAACGGAACCGCCCAAACGCTTTATTATAAAGGACAGCTTGGCAAAGCAGGGATTATCAATCAGATAGAATATTATTACTCTTTCAATCCGGGGACCCCTGTCGAGGATAAAGAGGTGAAGATCTATATGGCGCATACAGCTTGGGACGATATGTACGAAGGATGGATTAAAGCCGATACCGTTTTGGTGTTCGACGGAGAACTGGACTTTGTAATACCCGGAAGGCAAACAATCACTATCGATTTGGATAAACCTTTTATCTATAATGGCAAGGATAACCTGATGGTCTTCACACTCAATTCGAACGATAAGTCGACCAACCCGATGAACCAATTCTATGTGGCGAAGACCAATGCCTATACTCAACGGGTCAATGCCAACAATGTAGAAACATTCAACTTCGATCAAGTAGGCCGCATCAACAACGAAATTCCCAATACTACATTCGTGCTTAATCGAATGGGCGGAAGCCTTTCAGGTATCGTAAAAGACCGTGCTGGAAAAGGTTTGGAAGGCGTGACAATCGGTATAGAGGGAGAGGCTTGGACAGCGCTGACGGATGAGTCGGGCAATTATGAATTCCCGTTCTTTCCCACATTGGACGAGCCATGCACCCTCACAGCATCACTGCCGGGCTATGTGTTGACACAAACCTTGACCATAAGTGTCAACGATAAAGAGGATAAGGTGCTCAATATTAGCATGGATGCCATGGAGACGGCGAACAAGCAAGGCATGGTGATCGCTACGGGTGGCCAGCCGGTAGAAGAGGCTAATGTAATCCTGTCGGGCAATGCGGTTCAATATCAAGAACTGACGGGAGCAAGCGGTAGCTATGCCTTCGAGGGTATTTATTGCATGCCTTATTCATTCCATGTATATAAGGAAGGATACCAAACCTACGCCGGCGAAGTATCGGTAAAGAATGATGCAGCCCCGTTTGCCGATGTTGAACTAGAAG
>DAIREI010000364.1:0-2420 GCA_036795675.1 Bacteroidales bacterium | reverse complement strand
GAGCATCTGACTGTTAATCAGAGGGTCCTTGGTTCAAGTCCAAGAGGAAGAGCAAGAGGCAGCGGTGAGCGATCATAGCTGCTTCATTGTTTCACCCTTGGGGTGCGAGGGTGTACAGTGTCGATGTTCGAGGGTCTACAGTGTTGGCGTTTGAAGGTGTAGAGTGTGAGGGCTTCGCTTTGTGAGCGTGCTTCGCACGTTGTGAACAGTGAGCGCGAGCGCCTTAACGACTACTGCAGGACAAAGTTAAAAAAAATGGAATAAATCACCTGTTGGCGTAAGTTTTTCTTCCTTCCTCGTACATATTATTGCCTTGGCTGTCGATAGCCACAATTACAGGCAAATCTTTTACTTCCAGTCGCCTTACGGCTTCTGTGCCCAACTCCTCGAATGCAATTACTTCGGCGCCGGTTACACATTTGCCCATCAAGGCAGCGGCTCCTCCGATGGCGGCGAAATATACGCCTCCGTGCTTTACTATGGCATTAATGGTGTCTTGATTGCGTAGCCCTTTGCCAATCATTACCTTGAGGCCGTGCTCTATCAATTTGGGCGAATAGAGGTCCATGCGGCCGCTGGTGGTGGGGCCTACCGAACCGATGGGCGTTCCTGGCTTGGCCGGGCAAGGACCGGCATAATAGATGGTCGCCCCATCAAAATCGAAAGGCATAGGCTGGCCTTGGTCGAGCAGTTCACACATGCGTTTGTGGGCGGCATCGTGGCCGGTATATATTACTCCCGAAATATAAGCCATGTCGCCGGCTTTCAATCCTTTAATCGTCTCGTCGGATAGGGGAGTGGTTAATTCTATTCTGTCTTTCATGATTCTTTCATTTATAATTGGCCTTCGGCGTGGCGCGTGGCGTGGCATCCGATATTCACCGATACGGGAAGTCCGGCAATGTGAGTGGCTGAGGTGAGTATGCTCACACCCAGCGCAGTAGTGGTACCCCCAAACCCGGCCGGACCTATGCCCAACTTATTAATTTCTTCCAGGAGTTCGACCTCCAATTCGGCCAACTTGGGATCAGGGTTCTTCTCGTTTAAGGGGCGGAGCAGGGCTTTCTTGCTCAGGTAGGCGCATCGCTCCATGGTACCGCCTATGCCAATGCCCACGATAATGGGCGGACAGGGGTTGGCTCCCGCTTGCGAAACGGTGTCGATAACAAAGTCTTTGATACCTTGCAATCCTTGGCTTGGCTTGAGCATGATGAGCCGGCTCATGTTCTCACTGCCAAAGCCTTTGGGGGCAACGGTGATGTGGAACTTATCGCCGGGCACTATCTCGTAATGGATAACGGCCGGCGTGTTGTCTTTGGTGTTTATCCGCTCTAAAGGGTCGTTTACCACCGACTTACGCAAATAGCCTTTCTCATAGCCTTGCCTTACGCCCTGATTGATGGCATCTTCTATGTATCCTCCTTCAATGTGTACATCTTGTCCCATTTCTACAAACACTACCGTCATGCCCGTATCTTGACAGATGGGGTCGTTTCCCTTGCGGGCGATGTCGGCATTATCTATCAGGGTTTGGAGAATATCGCGCCCTAAGGGCGATTTTTCCCTTTTCTTGCATTCGCCGAAACATTGGTAAATATCGTTTGTAAGTCGGCAGTTAGCCTCGATGCAGAGTTCTTCCACCAATTGGGTTATGGCTGCCGCACTAATCGTTCTTATCATTTTAGCACTCTCTCTTTATAAAGTGAATTGTATTCAGGTTGTTGATGTTAATGTTCTCTTCTTCGTCCAAGCTTCCCACTAAGCAATAGGTGTCATTCTTCGGGTCGTGAATGAACTTCTTTATAAGCGTAAAATGCTCTACCTCCGAGGTGTTGCGGATGTGAAAGCGAGGGCCGTCGCATTTCACTATCTCGTCGCCTATCATGATGTGGTCTTCGTCGTAATAGTTGATGGTCAAATCCAGAGCCATAATTTCATGTATCCGTTGCGACAGCTTTTCAAAGTCGAGGTCGACCTCTTTCAAGAATCGCAGTACGAACCCGTTGCGCATATCGGAACTATAGAATAAATCCTCGCTTACACCAAACTCATTAATAAGCAACTCGATGGTAATATCTTCGATGGTGTGCGCCACTTTGCGGTACCAGAGCGATTCGTGTACAATCTCGTAAATACTTTGGGGTGTTGGGCCGAAGATGCTGGGACGGGTAACGATAATTTCCTCACCGATGCCGATGATAATGTCAGCGTTGATGCCCAGGGCAGGGTAGAGCAGGTCGAAATGCTCAACAATAACCCGCCGTTTCTTGGAAAGGAGGTGGTGTACGAAGTCTACAATCTCATGCATTTGGGTAAATGCAATCTGAAAACGCATATCAATATGGTAGGTGGTGGACTCGTACAGGTCTTCTTCCAGATCTCTCACCTGCATTATCTTGCGGGGATTGAGCGTATCGTCG
>DAIREI010000363.1:0-2434 GCA_036795675.1 Bacteroidales bacterium | reverse complement strand
CGCTCAGACGTTGGTTTAATAATGATTCGTTTATTAATCAATAAAATTAAAAGATATGTCATTATTCGATTTGAAAGGAAGGGTTGCTTTAGTAACCGGAGCATCATCGGGCCTGGGTAAACAATTTGCCGAAACCTTGGCCAATCAGGGGGCGGATATTGCCCTTTTGGCCAGACGCTATGAAAAATTAGAGGAAACGGCTAAAGCCATTGAGCAAAAAGGGATGAAATGCCTGCCCGTACAGTGCGACGTGACCGACGAAGCCGCCGTAATTGCAGCCATCGGAAAAGCAGCAGCCCACTTTGGGAAGATAGACATCTTGGTCAATAATGCCGGGCTGGCCATAGGCGGAAATGCGGAGAACCTGTCGGGCGAAGACTTTAAGAAAGTAATGGACGTAAACCTCAACGGGGTGTTCTATGTGGCTCGCGAGGTGGGGAAGAATATGATAAAGAATAACTACGGCCGCATCATCAATATCGCCTCAATATACGGTATGGTGGGCAACAAATACTCGCCTGCCATAAGCTACCATACCACCAAAGGGGCCATCATCAATTTCGCCCGGGGCTTGGCGGCCGAATGGGCCAAATACAATATCACAGTCAACAACATCGGACCGGGCTTCTTCCATTCCGAAATGACGGAGAAATTACTTAAGCAACAGTCTTTCCTCGATTATGTAAAGCACATGACCTGCATGGAGCGCTTAGGTAAACCCGGCGAATTAGACACGGCGCTGCTTTTCTTAGCCTCCGATTACTCCAGCTACGTCACGGGGCAAACCGTATTTGTTGATGGTGGGTGGTTGTCGGTTTAAAACACAGCCCCCGACCCCTAAATGGGAGCCTACCCCACTTCAAAAAGGGGCTTTGGGTTTCTGAGAATGGGAAGCCCCCTTCAGGGGGTTGGGGGTAGGCCCCCTTCTGGGGGTTGGAGGCTCTAAATTTCCGCGTTCCTCATATCTCCCGTTTTTATTAAGGCTTCGTGAAAGGAGAATGCTTTTTCGAGGTTTTGTGGAGTGTGCCCTGCTTGTCCACTGTGCAGGTACTTCAGCAATATATCTTTGTATTGCGGATCGGCGCAATTGTTAATAATGGCTTCGGCACGTTGCATGGGAGAAAGTCCGCGCAAGTCGGCTACTCCATGTTCGGTTATGATAATCTTTACTGAATGTTCGCTGTGGTCGAGATGTGACACCATAGGCACAATGGCCGATATTTTGCCGCCCTTAGCTGTTGAAGGCGCGGTGAAGATAGAGAGGTAGGCGTTACGACAGAAGTCGCCCGAGCCACCGATACCGTTCATCATCTTAGAACCTAATACATGCGTAGAGTTGACGTTTCCGAAAATATCTAATTCGAGGGCTGTATTGATTGAGATAAGCCCCAATCGGCGAGCCACTTCGGGGTTGTTGGATATTTCTTGGGGACGAAGCACCATGCGCTCTTTGAAGAAGTCGAGGTCTTTATAGATTTCTTCCAAGGTAGGCGTACTTACCGTAAGCGAGCAGCTGGAGGCAAACTTCACGCGGCCTTTCTTCATCAGACCTATCACGGCGTCTTGAACCACTTCGGTATAGACTTCAAAGGTGGGGATTTCGGCGTTGTTACCCATAGCGCCTAGTACGGCGTTGGCTACGTTGCCCACACCCGATTGCACGGGAAGGAAAGTAGCGGGAATACGTCCGGCCTTCATTTCGGCAGAGAGGAAGTCGGCCACATTCTTACCGATTTGGTCGGTCACTTCGTCTGTAGGAGCAAAACCACCTACTTCGTTGGGAAGGTTGGTTTCCACCACACCTACAATCTTAGCGGGGTCGACTTGCACATAAGGTACACCGATGCGGTCACTGGGCTTGTAAATAGGGATTTCCCTGCGTGCAGGAGGATCGACGGGTTCGTAAATGTCATGCATCCCTTTCAGTTCCTTGGGATGGTAATGGTTCAATTCGATAAACACTTGGTCGGCAAGGCGAG
This sequence comes from Bacteroidales bacterium, assembly GCA_036795675.1. Classification (GTDB taxonomy): domain Bacteria; phylum Bacteroidota; class Bacteroidia; order Bacteroidales; family Azobacteroidaceae; genus Azobacteroides. The sequence goes on along the minus strand of DAIREI010000363.1, from coordinate 455 downwards.
CCACCGTGGGAGAGATACCCACGCCCGAGGTGAGGTAAACCTTACCGTCGTCGGTGATGTCGCAAGCTTCGAGGATGGCATACTTGGGTTTCGGAAGGAATCCGTAGCGTACCGATTGAGCCAATTCCGACAGGTGCATATCAAAATATTCCGTGCCGTGGTTGTTCAATTCGTCGCGCATGTCTTTACACGATTGGTAGGGAGTACGGAATTTAACCGCGTGAGCACGAGCCAATTCACCGTCCATGGCATCGCCCGTAGAGGCGCCCGTAATCATCCCAATCTTAAAAGGACGGCCGGCTTCATGCTCTTTCTTGGCTCTTTCGGCCAAAGCCGTAGTAATTACTTTGGGACAACCTGCGGCCGTAAAACCGCTGAATCCTATCACATCGTCGTTGTTGATTAATGCCGCTGCTTCTTCGGCAGTCATCTTTTTAAAGGCCATAGTATTATTA
>DAIREI010000362.1:0-2436 GCA_036795675.1 Bacteroidales bacterium | reverse complement strand
AATAATAAAGAGTTTATTTAATCAAAATCAAACCCATTGCAAGTCGCAAGCAGAGAGCGAAATCTTCCGGTTGGGAAGCTTTCCTTCCGAAGGCGAGCAGCCGGCTTTGGTCATCCTTGTCGAGTTCGCCGACATTGCCTTTTCGAGCGAAACCCCTGTAGCCGATTTCAGCAATCTCCTCAACCAGCAGGGCTATGCCGTGAATGGGGCGACCGGGAGCGTTCGCGATTATTTCATCGACAACTCAATGGCCAAATTCCTCCCCCAATTTGATGTATACGGCCCTGTAACCCTTCCCAATGAGGTATCTTTTTACGGAGGGAATAACGACTACGGTCAAGACCGCAACAACCGCCAGATGATAGTCGATGCCTGCCAGGTATTGCACGAGTCAGGGCAGATTGATTTCTCGGAGTATGATAACGACAATGATGGGATAGTTGACAATATCTATATCTTCTATGCCGGCTATGCTGAGTCGGACGGAGGCCCTTCTTATACGATTTGGCCGCACTCGTGGAATCTTGCCGAATTAGATATCAACTACGATGATGTGCAGCTCGGCACCTACGCCTGCTCGAGCGAATTGATTAATGGACAAGGCAATACTATGGCACCCATCGGGGCTTTCACCCACGAGTTTATGCATGTGTTGGGCCTGCCCGATTTGTACGAGACCAACTATTACACCCAATACTGCTTCGCACCGGGTGCTTATTCGGTGCTTGGTGGCGGCCCTTACAACAACGAGCAGCGCACGCCGCCTTTTATGTCGGCCTACGAGCGTTATTATCTCAATTGGTTGCAACCGGGTGAGATAACCGGAGCCGCCAACCTGCATATTCCTTTCATAGAGGGCAATCAGGCTTATAGGATAAAAACGGACAACCCCGACCAATACTATATTCTGGAGAACAGGCAGTTGACGGGCTGGGATGCTTATATCCCCGGTCACGGCATGCTGGTGTGGTACATCGATTACGATGCCGATATTTGGGCTGTAAACGAGGTGAACAACGACCCCGACCGCCAGCGTGTGGATATTATTGAAGCCGACAATATAAAAACGGACGTGAGCCGGGCAGGAGATACATTTCCCGGCGCGGCGGGCGTTACTTCGTTAGACATCATAAAGCCCCTCACCCAAATCATCGAAGCCGATGGCGTGATCCATCTGAAAACGATGGGAGGCAAAGACATTGAAGGCAAAGTGGATGTGCTTCCGGCAAGCGAAATAACCCAAACCTCGTTCATTGCTAATTGGAAAGCATTCTCCGGAATATATAAATACAAATTGAGCGTATATTCTCTCAATCAAGAGTCAGAGCCGATTTATGTGGCCGGATTCAACAACCATGAGGTAGGGAATGATATAACCGAACTTTTGATTGATAATCTGAATCCCGAAACGGAATACCGGTATACAGTAGTCGCATTCGATGCCTATTCGCAGACTGAGCTTTCGGATGAAGTGCTTGTCAACACTACCGAAGCCACTTTCGAGTATTACGTACCAATCGCCAATGTGGCGACCAACATCAACGAGCAATCGTTTACGGCCAACTGGCAAGCCCTCGCCGAAGCTACGGCCTATTATCTTACGGTATATCAAAAGGAATGCAGCGAAGCTGAATCAACCACCATCCTCGATTTTGTCGACAGATTGGCCGGCATCCCCGACGACTGGACGACCAATTGCACCTCTACCAGCAGTCAGGAAGGCTATTATGGAGAAGCGGCTTACTCGCTCCGCATGGATATTGACGGGCAGTATATCGAGTCGCCTGTATACCCCCGCGGCATCTTCAACTTGTCGTTCTGGCACAGGAGTTCTACCTCCAATCAAGCCAATTCGCTTATTCTGTACGGATACAACGGCACGCAATGGCTTAAGATTAGAACCATCAATCCGCTTGCCAATGCAGCAGGAGGCGAAACGATAACGCTCGATGCAGACGAGCTGCAAGGCTTTTCTGCCATTAAGATTGCTTTCAGCAAAAGTGCAACGGGCTATGTAGTGATAGACGACATAAAGTTAGAGACAGGCTTCGAGATGCAATTAACGCCCCTCGACGGTTATAACGAGCGCAACGTAGGCAATCTGCTTTCGTTCGATATTGATGGATTGAATGAAAATGAATACTACTATTACACCATCGGCGCGTCAAACGGAAGCATATACTCCCGCACTTCCAACGAAGTAAGAGTGTTTACCGAAAAAGGGTCGGCCATCAATAATCCGTCAGCCGATAACCATGTTGATGTATATGTTTCAAACAAATCCATCCATGTACAAGCAGACGATAATAAAGTTCACACATTAAAATTATTCGATATTATCGGTAGAGTTATTTACTCCGGTAGTTTCAGCCATTCGGCCATTATCCCTATAGAACACATGAATAGCGGGATTTACCTGTTGCAAGTAGACCAAAA
>DAIREI010000361.1:0-2438 GCA_036795675.1 Bacteroidales bacterium | reverse complement strand
TTCTACCCCGTCTTTATCGTCGAGCAGTTTCTCTATATTTCGTACTATTGCCGATACCGGCTTCCAATTGAAATAGAGCAACAAACGCTCCACTTGGTATTTTCGGCGACCTTCGCGAAAGAGGGCGAGCAGTTCCTTTTGCTCTTTCTCGTTTTGGCTAAACTCCAATGCCCGCGAATCGGTCATGATACAACCCGGGTGGATGCGAGAGTACAGTACAATCCCTTCCAACGTAGTGCAACGGCTCAGCGCCACATAAGTTTGCCCGGCCGCAAAGGCCGCTCCGCAATCGATAATGGCTTTGTCGAAAGTCAACCCCTGACTTTTATGGATGGTGACTGCCCAAGCCAACTTTAGCGGATATTGAGTGAACGAGCCTAATAGTTCGTCTTCTATCTCGCCGTTTTCCTTGTTCAGGGCAAAGCGCTTGTTTTCCCAGGTTTCCTTACCAACCAATATAGCTTTATCTTGGCCGGGAACGGAAACATACAACGCCTCTTCCTCTATTTTCGACACAATGCCTATCTTCCCGTTGTAGTATCGCCGCGGTTCTTCTTCCGTATCGTTGCGGATAAACATTACCTGAGCGCCCACTTTCAGCTCGAGCATTAACTCAGTAGGCAGGGCATAGTCAGGGAAATCGCCGTCCTTTTTACCCGGAAGGACCGATGATACTGTTTTTAGTTCGGCCAGCTTGCTCTCATTAATGCGGTCGGCCTTGTAATTGTGCGTGGTAAGGATAATGTAATTATCTTCGGTTTGCGGCTTGAAGCGCGGGTTGTAAAGTTTATCTAAGTGAAGCAGCTGTTCGGGGACTATGGTGTTGTTGCGGATATTGTTCAGCAGGTTTACAAATTCAGGGTCGCCTTGCCGATACACCGTTTTAAGTTCCAAATACACCGGCCGGATCTGCTTGATAGCATGTGCTTCGAAGAAGAAAGTGCTTGCGTAGTGTTCTTTCAGTAAGTTCCATTCGTCCTCTTTCGCTACCGGAGGCAATTGAAACAGGTCGCCTATGTAAAGCATCTGCACACCGCCGAAGGGTTGGGAATTGCGGCGTACTGAGCGCAATGTGGTATCCACGGCATCCAGAATATCTGCCCGCAGCATACTCACCTCGTCTATAATCAGCAATTCCAATTGCCTGAGCAAATTGAGTTTCGGCTGCGAAAAGCGGTAGAAGTTCTTCTTGATAGACGAAAGGGAATATCCGGGAATATAAGGCTCCAAGGGCAACTGGAACAACGAATGCAAAGTAACGCCGCCCGCATTAATTGCCGCCACGCCCGTAGGCGCAGCTATTACTGTACGCTTGTGGGTGGTTTCATAGATGTGCCGCAGAAAGGTGGTTTTGCCCGTGCCAGCTTTCCCAGTGAGGAAAAGATGCTCGGCTGTTTGGTTAATAAAATCCTCTGCCAGACCGAATAGGTTGTCGTCGCCCGATTCCGTCATTTCTTCCCTTGATTGGCCACGGCTTCCATCAGCTTTTTTATCTCTTCGGGGTCACCCAAGAAGTAATCGTTCTGCAATTCCATGCTGTCGTCAAACTCAAACACATAAGGCACGCCCGTAGGCAGGTTAAGGTTAACAATGTCGTGGTCTGATATGTCTTTCAGGTATTTTACAATGCTACGTAGGCTATTGCCATGGGCAGCGATTAGCACTTGCTCATCTTTCTTTATCGAGGGAACAATCACGTTTTCCCAGTAAGGAATCGTCCGCTTTACCGTATCGAACAAGGATTCGGTCATCGGCAACTGCTTGTCGGGGATGTTGTTGTATCTCACATCGTGGCGCGGACTGCGCGGATCGTCGGGCGCCAAGGGTTCGGGGGCTATGTCGTAGCTTCTGCGCCAAACCAGCACTTGGTCTTCGCCATACTTGGCAGCGGTTTCGGCCTTGTTTAGTCCCTGAAGCATCCCGTAATGCTTCTCGTTCAGTTTCCACGATTTCTCTACGGGAATCCAGTCCAAGTCCATTTGGGCTAGAACGATATTCAATGTACGGATAGCCCGCTTCAATACAGAGGTATAAGCCTGCCGGAAGAAGAAGCCCTTTTCCAGCAACAGTTTCCCTGCCCGGCTTGCCTCTTCGCGTCCCTTTTCGGTAAGGTCTACATCCGTCCAACCCGTAAACCGGTTCTCTTTATTCCACGTGCTTTCTCCATGACGGAGCAATACTACTGTTTTCATAATTTATGGTATTATAATATCGCAAAGATACAACTTTAAGCCCTTAGACAAAAATATTGTATGCTGATTAATATACCCGCCCATCTATTTTTTATTTCTCTTTTGATACCCAAACAGAAGGATTGCGAATAATATGGCGACCTTTCTTATCATTTTATTTATACCTCTGGAGAATACACGTTTTGATATATAATAAGTAGAGACGCAATGCATTGTGTCTCTACTCTTCAATTATTATTCTCTCTC
>DAIREI010000360.1:0-2445 GCA_036795675.1 Bacteroidales bacterium | reverse complement strand
TCAAAAAACAGTGAGGGCTTCGCCTTGTGAGCGTGCTATGCACGTGGTGAACAGTGAATATGGTTCGGCTTAATAGCCTCCATGCCGGTGCTTGATAAACTTGCCGGAAACCCGAAATAGGGAAGGAGAGTTAAAAGGTGTAGACCCTTAGGGTTAAAGGGTGTACAGGGTTGTCGTTCGAGGGTGTACAGGGTCGGAGTTTGAAGGTGTACAGGGTTAGGCTCCGCTTGTGAGGGCTTCGCCTTGTGAGCGTGCTTCGCACGTGGTGAATGGTAAGTGCGAAGCGCCCTATCAGCTATCGGCTAAAAGCTATCCCATCACAAAGATAACATTAATAAATGATTTTGCCAAATTTTGTTTAATTATTCGCAAGAAAAGTCTATTTTTGCATATTCATGTCAAATCATTAAATGCATTCTACCATGGAAGACTCTATTTTCCAACTAAACACTACACAACTCACAGACATTGCCCACGCACTGGAAAAGAAAATACAGGAAGGGCTGGAAAAACCGAATCAGGAAGTGCTGTGTATTCCTACTTACATTAATCCCAATACCAACTTGGGAAATGAAAAAGCGCTCGTGCTCGACTTGGGTGGAACCAACTTCAGGGTGGCCATCGTAGAGTTTGCAGATGGAGAGGCTATTATTCATCCCAAAAGTGGGATTAAGGCTAAGTTTGACGAGCTGATGAAGCGCCCTGCCGAACGCGCTTGCGAGAGAGACGAACTCTACAAAGCCATTGCCGACATTGTAGGTATGCTTGACCTTACAGGTATAAAGCACATCGGCTATTGCTTTTCCTACCCTTGTGAGAACACGCACGACGGCGACGCCATCTTGCTGAAATGGACCAAGGGCGTAACTGTAAAAGGCATGGTGGTGAACGATCCGGCCAATGCCCAAAAAGACAATTATGTAGGCTACTCGCTGATGGAATACCTGAATAAACACATTAAGGGAGCGGATTTTATCAGCATAAAGGTAATTAACGATACGGTAGCGGCTCTCTTCTCGGGCCTTACCGATACCGAAGCGCAGGCACACATAGGGCTGATAGTAGGCACTGGAACCAATATGGCCACTTTCTTCCCCGAAAACAAAATAGGGAAATTACACTCGAACAAGTCCGGTCTGATTCCCGTAAACCTCGAGTCGGGTAACTTCCGTCCGCCCCATCTTAGCGTTATCGACAATAAGATAGACAAGTATTCCGACTCCAGAGGAGCGCAGCGATTCGAGAAAGCCATCTCGGGCATGTACCTGGGGCGTATCTTGGAGTACCTATTCTCGAGCGATGAGTTTGAAGAAAACTTTGATGCTCAGGAGTTGACTAAGATAATGAGCTATCCCGACAGGTACAAAGAACGCTACGTACATGCGGCTCATCTGGTTTACGAGCGCTCGGCCAAACTGGTAGCGGCATCGCTGGCCGGATTGATTCTTGAGCAAGTGGCCACTTACACCGAACCCATCAACAAAGTGCGCTTGGCCGCTGAAGGAGGTCTCTTCTGGAGCGAAGACAGCAAGAGTTGCGACAGCAGTTGCCGGTTCACCCCTTACAAAGAGGTAGCAATGAACGAGCTGGATGTGCTGCTCGATGAGTTGGGCTATGGTGAGATCAGGGTATATGCCGAACAAATGGACAATGCCAACCTGATAGGCTCGGCTATAGCCGCCTTATCGTAACCGTAATGCGAATTGATATAATTACCGTCCTGCCCGGGATATTGGATAGTCCGCTTAGCCATTCTATCGTGAAAAGAGCTAAAGACAAAGGCTTGGTACAAATAGAAGTACACAACCTGCGCGACTTTTCTACCGATAAGCACCGGCGGGTAGACGACTACCCTTTCGGCGGGCAGGCCGGTATGGTATTGCAATGCGAACCTATCGACCGCGCTATTACTCAGTTGAAAGAACAACGCACTTACGATGAAATAATCTACACCTCACCCGATGGCGAAACATTCAACCAAGCCATCGCCAATCAACTCTCCTTATATAATAATATCATTATCCTCTGCGGCCACTACAAAGGCATCGACTACCGGATACGCGAGCACCTCATCACCCGCGAAATATCCATCGGCGATTATGTGCTTACCGGTGGCGAACTGGCGGCCGCCGTAATGACTGACGCCATCGTGCGGCTGATACCTGGAGCCATAGGTGACGAACAATCGGCACTTTCCGATTCGTTTCAGGATAATTTGCTTGCTCCGCCCGTCTATACCCGCCCCTCAGCGTATAAGGGATGGACAGTTCCCGAAGTTTTGTTAAGCGGACACGAAGCCAATATCCGCGAGTGGGAACTGCAACAATCCATAGAAAGAACGCAAAAACTCAGGCCCAACCTTTTTATCTGATGTTATTTTTTTGCTTAAACTTATAAAAGAATAAATAATTCGTACAATAATTACAATTAATTAAAAAAATAGTA
>DAIREI010000359.1:0-2478 GCA_036795675.1 Bacteroidales bacterium | reverse complement strand
CAATTACAAGGTGGCTATGGAGTACTTCAGGAAAGCACAGGCCACACTGGAAAAATACCCCAATCTTAATTTTGTGTCGGTGGTATACGAAAATATAGCTACTATCCACAAACTAACCGGACAGCCCGACAGCGCCTTGTTGTATATAGAAAAAAGGGATGAGGCCGCCTTAGTCAACAACGACCATAAGCTGGTTATGGATGTACTGAGGAAATACATGGTTACTTCGCTCGATGTCTCGGAAAACAAGTTGGCGCTCGCCCAAAAGGATATCAAGTTAAAAAACAAGCAATTTATCATCACCTTGTTGCTGGCCATCTCGTTTGTATTAATCGCCCTCTTTGTCCTTATTATATATATTCAGAAAAGAAAGAGCCTACGCCAACAAGTGAAGTTGAAAGAAGCCGAAACTAAAGAACTTAGCATCCAACTGGAAAGGGAGCAGGAACAATTGGAGAACAAGTTGCGGGAACTGACTTCTTATTCCTTATTATTATCCAACAAAAACAATGTACTCCACGAGATTAATAACGTAGCCAAGCGACTTCCCGCGGAAGAAAATGAGATAAAGAAAAAGATAGACAAAATTGTCAGCCAAAACATAGAAGCAGAAAACAACTGGAACGACTTCATGTTGCATTTCGATAAAGTACACCCCCGCTTCTTCGAACGGATACAGGCGCAAACTGCCGGCATCACCCAAAACGAATTGAAATTGACCGCCTATATCCGCATGGGACTGAGCATAAAGCAGATTGCCCAAATGAGTAATGTGGCTCCGCAATCGGTAAAGATGAGCCGCCACCGCCTGAGGCAGAAACTGCAATTAGACACCGAGCAAAACCTCGATTCCTACATCCAGAACATCTGATGTTTTGTCGGATTAATTCGTGATTGTGATTAATGAGCTGACGATAAGAACAGCCGAGATGAGCATAATAATTGAACCCGATATTTTGTTGATGATGCCCAGCCCTCTTACGTTGAGTATGCTGCGTAGTTTGGCAATCAAGGTGGAGATGACGAACCACCATAGCAAGGCGCCGACAAAGATACCTATCAGGCCTACAATGAGGTTGTAAATATTGTGGACATAGCTTAAAAAACCGAGTTGCGCGAAGAAACCCATCAATATAAATATGATGAGCGGATTGGAGAAGGTGAGAAGAAAGGCGGTGATGGCGTCTTGTACATACGAACTCTTGCCTTCTTTAGGCTTGTGCAGTCTTTTTACGGGGTTGCTCTTATAAATATAGGCGCCGAAGAACAGCAACAATATACTTCCCGCTATTTGCAGCACAACGTGATTGGTCTCGACAAATGAGGTAATAATACCCATGCCGAGGCAGACGATGGTGGCATAAAGCAAATCGGAAAAGGCGGCTCCCACGCCCGAAAAGAATCCGTGCCAGCGCCCCTTGTTCAAGGTGCGCTGTACACAGAGTATTCCTATTGGCCCCATGGGGGCAGAAACAATAATGCCTATTAATAAACCTATTACAAAAATCAAAGCGCGTTAATCTCCCTCAGTACATCGTTTGTTTTGCGTACGGCGTCGGCGCTCTTTTCAAACAATGCCTTTTCTTCGTCGTTCAGTTTAACGTCAACGATTGATTCAACGCCGTTACGTCCGATAATGGCCGGTACTCCTATGCAGATGTCTTGCTGGCCGTATTCGCCTTCAAGATACACGCAAGAAGGAATTAAACGCTTGTAATCGTTGATGATTGATTCGGCTACATAAGCTCCGGCAGCTCCCGGGGCATACCAGGCAGAGGTTCCCAACAGGCCGGTAAGTATGGCTCCGCCCACCATGGTGTCGGCTACTACTTTGTCCAGCGCGTCGGCCGGCAGCAGGTTGGATACGGCGATGCCGTTGTATGTGGCAAGGCGTTTCAGCGGTATCATGGTAGTATCGCCATGGCCTCCGATAACCATTCCTTTTACTTCGGCGGGATTCACTTTCAAGGCTTGGCTCAGGTAGTATTTGAAGCGCGAACTGTCCAGTTCTCCGCCCATACCGATAACCCGGTTCTTAGGCAGGCCGGTGGCTTTCAGCGTAAGGTAAGTCATGGTATCCATCGGATTGGAGATGATAACGAAGATGGCATTGGGCGAATGTTGAAGGCAACTGTTCACTACGCTCTTCACGATATTGGCGTTGGTTCCGATAAGTTCTTCGCGGGTCATACCCGGCTTGCGGGGGATGCCCGAAGTTACGATAATTACGTCCGATCCGGCCGTGGCGGTATAGTCGTTGGTAACGCCCACTACGTTGGTTTCAAAAGCAAGGGTTTGCACCGTTTGCATCATATCCATGGCTTTGCCTTCGGCTACGCCTTCTTTCACGTCCAACATCACTACCGTGTCTGCAATTTTTCTGAATGCAAGCACATTGGCACAGGTAGCACCTACATTACCTGCACCTACTACAGTTATTTTTGCCATAAAAAACTAAATTAAATAAGTACGTTTATA
>DAIREI010000358.1:0-2494 GCA_036795675.1 Bacteroidales bacterium | reverse complement strand
ATCCCGGGCGGGTTTCAGGAAGATGCAAGCGGCAATGCGCCCAAAGTGAACCTGACCAACTGCTACCGCCTTATCCCCGAATTCAGGGAAGCCAACGCCTCTTACAACGAGACCCTGACCGAGACCCTGAAGTATGCCGAAATGCTGGAAGGGACGGTTCGCCAAGTGGGGGTGCATGCCTGCGGCGTAATTATCGGAGCCGACGACCTCACCAATTATGTCCCCTTGCGGACGGCCAAAGACAAGAACAGCCAGGAAGAGTTGCTGGTAACCCAATACGAGGGTGCCGTAATTGAATCGGTGGGACTGATAAAGATGGACTTCCTGGGGTTGCGCAACCTGTCAATCATCAAAGAAGCTTTATCCAATATTAAGAAGTCGAGAGGGATAGACATCGATATCGACCATATCCCTATTGATGACGTTAAGACTTACGAGCTATATAGTAAAGGACAAACGGTGGGCACTTTCCAATTTGAGTCGGCCGGGATGCAGAAGTACTTGCGCGAACTGAAGCCGACCAAGTTTGAAGACCTTATAGCCATGAACGCCCTCTACCGCCCCGGGCCTATGGCCTATATCCCCGATTTCATCGCCCGCAAACATGGAAGAAAGGAGATTGAGTACGACTTCCCCGAAATGAAATCGCGCCTGGAAGAGACCTATGGCATCACCGTGTACCAAGAGCAGGTCATGCTCCTGAGCCGCGACCTGGCGGGCTTCACTCGCGGCGAATCGGACGAACTGCGCAAGGCGATGGGAAAGAAGCTCATCGACAAGATGGCCAAGCTAAAAGAGAAATTCATTGAAGGAGCCACCAAAAACGGCTACGGGCCGATAGAGAAGTTGGAAAAGATATGGGCCGACTGGGCGGAGTTTGCCAAGTATGCCTTCAATAAGTCGCACGCCACCTGCTACTCGTGGGTGTCGTACCAGACCGCCTACCTCAAGGCCAACTACCCCGCCGAGTTTATGGCCGCCAACCTTACCCGCAATCGCGATGACATCGGCGAAATTACCAAGTTTATGGACGAATGCCGCAGTATGGGTATCGGGGTGCTTCCGCCCGACATCAACGAGTCGGACCTCAATTTCACCGTAAACAAAGACGGCAATATCCGTTTCGGCCTGGGCGGGATAAAGAACGTGGGGGCAGGAGCCGTACAGTCTATCATAGAGGAGCGGGAGAAGAACGGCCTGTTTAAGGGGATATTCGACTTTATCGAGCGCGTAAACCTTACCGCATGCAACAAGAAGAACATCGAGTCGCTGGCGCTGGCGGGGGCTTTCGACAACTTTACCGAAGCCTCGCGCGAGCAGTATTTTGCCGAGAACAGCAAGGGCGAGGTGTTCCTCGAAACCCTTATCCGATACGGCAATAAGTATCAATTGGATAAAAACTCGGCACAGACTTCCCTCTTCGGCGGCTTCGATATGGTGGAGATCGCCAAGCCCGATATCCCCGATTCGCAACCTTGGAGTACTATCGAGCGTTTAAATAAGGAAAAAGAACTGGTGGGCATCTACCTGTCGTCTCATCCGCTCGACGACTATTACGTTACGCTCAATTACCTGTGCAACGTGAGGATGAATGAGTTTGAAGATGCCAAAGATACCCATCTCAATAAGCGCGTAAGAGTGGGAGGTATAGTAACCGACGTGCGGGTAAGCCGCACACGCAACGATAAGGAGTATGCCGTACTTAAGTTGGAAGACTTTACCGGCAGCGGCGAGATTGCCCTTTTCGGCAACGACTTCATCGAGTATTTCGGCCGGTATGCCCGCCCCAGCACTTACCTCTTCATTACGGGAACATTTACTCCCCGCAAGTATAACGAGACACGGGTCGACTTCAAAATCGATTCGATGCAGCAATTGCAAGATATAAAGGAAAAAGGAATGAAAAGTCTTACAATTTCACTACCTTTGTCGCGTTTGAACGAAGTATTGGCGGCAGACCTATCTTCCTTTATAAAAGATAGTCCGGGCGTTACGTCATTAAGTATTAAGGTAGAGGATTATGAATCGCAGTTGTTGGTAGACCTCACTTCCGACAACCGGAAAGTAGCCGTGAGCAAGACCTTGATAAAATACCTGGAAGAGAACGAGTACGACTTTTTAATTCAATAATAAACAACAATTAAAAGAGAATTAACTTATGGCAACGGTAATTACGGATGCAAACTTCAAAGAGTTAATCGCCGGAGACAAACCGGTAGTTATGGACTTTTGGGCAGAATGGTGCGGCCCCTGCAGAATGATCGCTCCTCATGTAGACGAATTGGCTACCGAATATGATGGGCAAGTGGTAATAGGGAAAGTAAATGTAGACGAGAACGAAGAGCTGCCCGGAGAATATGGTATCCGCAGCATCCCTACATTGCTTTTCTTCAAGAATGGCGAATTGGTTGAAAAACACGTGGGCGCCGCCTCTAAAGCGCAGATAGAAGAGAAGGTAAAGAATTTATTATAAACATACTTATTTAATTTAGTT
>DAIREI010000357.1:0-2519 GCA_036795675.1 Bacteroidales bacterium | reverse complement strand
CAGCCTGCCTTGGGACATACAGATGGGAATAAGCAAAAAACTGACCAACGCCCCCTTGCGTTTCTCCATTACCGGTATTTACTTAAAACAATGGCGATTTGATAATATAAACGGCGAGAAGGATTCCTTCTTCAAAACGCTGGGCAAGCACCTGGTAATAGGGTTGGATATTGTGCCCAACGATAACTTTTGGTTGGCTGTAGGCTACAACGTAAAGCGCGGCGCCGATATGAAGCTGGAGAACGGGAGCAAGTTTGCCGGCTTCTCGGCCGGGGCGGGCATCAAGGTGCGGGCATTCAGTGTGGGCGCTTCGTACGGGATGTATCACCCGTCGGCCAATTCGTTTATGGTGAGTTTGTCTGTCGCCTTTGCCGAAATGAAGTTGTAATCATGAATAAAAAGATCAACGTAGCCGTAGACGGGTACTCCTCATGCGGCAAAAGCACCATAGCCAAAGACCTGGCTCGGGCAGCCGGCTATGCTTATATCGACAGCGGAGCCATGTATCGCGCCGTAACCCTGTATGCGATTCGTCATCATATATTTAAGGGAGATGAGCTTGACCTCGACTTATTGCGCGGGCAACTCGGCGACATTCGCATCACCTTTCGGTATAATCCCGAAGCGGGTCGCTCCGATACTTACCTCAACGGAGAGAATGTAGAGAAGGAAATACGGCTGATGGAAGTGTCGGACAAGGTAAGCCCTGTTGCTGCCGTCGGCTTTGTACGCGAAGCCATGGTAGAACAACAGCAGGCGATGGGAGAGGAGAGGGGCGTAGTGATGGACGGGCGCGACATTGGCACCGTGGTGTTTCCCGATGCCGAACTTAAACTCTTTATCACGGCTTCGCCCGAAGTACGCGCACAGCGGCGCCTGAAGGAACTGACGGCCAAAGGCGAGAATGTAAGCTTCGAAGAAGTATTGGCCAACCTGCAAAAACGCGATTTTATCGACTCCACCCGTAAAGACGGCCCCCTGCGCCAAGCCGACGACGCCATCGTTATTGATAACTCTTACCTCACCATCGACGAGCAGAACAGGCAAGTGCTGCAACTCTTCTCCACCGCCAATGGCACGCGGATAAATGCAAATCGTTAATATAAGATCCGCGAATATCCGTTTAATCCGTGTTCATCTGTGTGCCATTGTCGAATAGCGTGGCTCCTATCATCTTCACCAAATCGGCCGGGGCGATCTTTATCTGCAATCCGCGTTGCCCGGCGCTCACATAAATGTAGTCGTAATCGTTGCAAGAGGAATGAATATAAGACGGGAATGCTTTCTTTATCCCGATAGGAGAACAAGCGCCGCGTATATAGCCTGTTACGGGCAAGAGGTCTTTCATCGCTATCATCTCGCAGCTTTTATTACCCGATGCTTTGGCCGCCTGCTTCAGGTTCAACTCCATTGCCCCGGGAATGATACAGACCATATACCCCGTCTTATCGCCTTTCAACACTAATGTCTTAAAGAGTTGCTCCACGGGCCGGTTAAGCGTTTCGGCCACGTGGATAGCGCTCAAATCCGATTCGTCTACCCGGTACGGGATCAATTCGTAAGCGATCCCGGCCTTATCCAGCAAACGGGCGGCATTGGTTTTATTGGGTTTCACAACTTATAGTAGTCTCTATACCACTCCACCGTTTCTTTCACTCCTTCCTTTATATCTTTCGAGGGCTTATACCCCGTCTTTTCGTAGAGGCGCGTAGTATCGGCATAGGTTTGATATACATCGCCCGGCTGCATGGGCAGGTACTCTTTTTGGGCTTCTATGCCTGTGGCTTGCTTTATGGCATCGATAAAGTCCATCAGCTTAACGGGGTTTGAATTGCCTATATTGTATAGTTCGTAAGGGGTCTCATCCGCGGGCTGCGGCGAGGCAAGCGATACCTTCAGCAGTTGCGCCATGCCTTCTATTATGTCGTCGATATAGGTAAAATCGCGCATCATCTTGCCGTGATTGAATACCTGGATAGGACGATTGTGAAACATCGCATCCATGAAGCCGAACGGAGCCATATCGGGTCGCCCCCAAGGGCCGTAAACCGTAAAGAAGCGCAAACCCGTAGTGGGCAGGCAGTAGAGGTGGCTGTAAGTATAAGCCATCAGTTCGTTGGCCTTTTTAGATGCCGCATACAGGCTTACCGGATTATCTACCCGGGCCTCTTCGCTAAACGGAATGTCGGGACAAAGGCCGTATACGCTGCTCGAGCTGGCATAGAACAAGTGCTTTACGTCATTGTGGCGGCTGCCTTCCAAGATATTCATAAAGCCGACAATGTTACTGTTGATATAGGCGTGCGGATTATCCAGCGAGTACCTCACCCCGGCTTGGGCGGCCAGGTTGAATACGATGTCGAACCGCTCGTCGGCAAACAGCCGCTCCATGCCCTCGCGGTCTTCCAGGTCCATCTTTATAAAGCGATAGTTTGCGTGCCGATTGCTTTGCACCAATCGCCCGTATTCTATGGCTTGTTTGTCTATTCCGGCTACGCCGAGACGGTCATACTTTAGGG
>DAIREI010000356.1:0-2529 GCA_036795675.1 Bacteroidales bacterium | reverse complement strand
AGACAATAAATCCCGGCCAATACTTTCGCTGAAAGACCAGAAATACCCCCGCCAGCGTCAACGGCACAAAGGCCAAGGCCCAGGCTTTGGTGATATGACCCGCCGCCAGGATAATTATGTTGTACGACGAGAAGGCTGTAGCTACCGCCCCCAGCGCCGCTTGCCACCACTTGGCGCCCAACACCAGAAACATGATGTAAGACATCACCAACAGGAAGAATATAGGCCCGGCCGACTCGGAATGTACGGCGTGGATGATGTATTTATTCACCCAACTAAGCAAATTGAAGCTCGGCTCGTAGCCTGTGATGTGATAGGTAGGCATACCGGAAAACATCGAGCCTGTCCAGCCCGACGACTTGCCGTATTCAAGTACTTCCTGAGCCGCCCCGCGGAATTGCACCACATCGCTTTGCTGTAACACTTTCCCCTCGAACGCGGGATAGAAATAAACCAATACGATTAAAACGAAAAAGACCAATACGCTGATGTGGGGAATGGCCTGCTTCAGTATAGATTGTTTGTCTTTCATTGTTATAATGATGTATTTAATGGCACAAAGATAAGAAAGAACTAAGAACTAAGAACTAAAAGTTAAGAACTAAAGCCTCTAATTCATAATTCTTTTGTACTTTTGCAGCTAAAAGCAATAAGACGAATGGCAAACAGAGATTTTGTATCTATCGCAGACCTGACGAAGGAAGATATTGTAGACCTGGTAACGGCCGCTAATGTCTTCGAGGCCAACCCCAATCAGGAACTGCTGAAAGGCAAAGTGTGCGCAACGCTCTTCTTTGAGCCGAGTACCCGCACACGCCTCAGCTTCGAGACGGCGATAAACCGTTTGGGCGGACGCATAGTGGGCTTCAGCGATTCGGCTACCACCAGCTCCACCAAAGGCGAGACCCTGAAAGACACGATAAAGATGGTAAGCAATTACGCCGACGTTATCATCATGCGCCACTATCTGGAGGGGGCGGCGCGCTACGCCTCGGAGATAGCCGACGTGCCCATCATCAATGCCGGCGACGGCGCCAACCAGCACCCATCGCAAACCCTGCTCGACATCTACTCCATCTTCAAAACGCAAGGTACACTGGAGAACCTCACCATAACCATGGTGGGTGACCTCAAGTACGGCCGTACCATCCATTCGCTCATTACAGGCATGGCATTCTTCAACCCTACTTTCTGTTTCGTGGCACCAGAAGAGCTACGCCTGCCCGACATCTACAAGCAGTTTATGGATGAACGCAACATCCCCTACAGCGAACACACCGAGTTCTCGCCCGAGGTGATTAATCGTTCAGACATCCTTTATATGACACGCGTACAGCGCGAACGCTTTACCGACCTGATGGAATACGAAAAGGTAAAGAACGTGTATGTGTTGACCAACAGTATGCTCGACGGAAGCAAAGACAACCTGCGCGTGCTGCATCCCCTACCGCGCGTTAACGAAATTGCTTACGATGTAGACGATAATCCTAAGGCCTATTATTTCGAACAAGCCCGCAACGGCATTTTTGCACGGCAGGCCATTTTAGCTAAAGCGCTCTTATGAGAATTCCCAACAACAAGAAAGAATTGCAGGTAGCCGCCCTGGAAAACGGTACGGTTATCGATCATATCCCGGCCAAACAGATATTCAAGGTAGTCTCTTTGCTGGGGATAGAGAAACTCACTACGCCCGTTACCATCGGTTGTAATCTCGACAGCAAGAAAATGGGTAAAAAGGGCATACTTAAAATCGCTGATAAGTTCTTCGAGCAAGACGAGATAAACCGCATATCGCTCATTGCGCCCTCGGTGAAGCTAAACATCATCCGCGACTACGAAGTGGTGGAGAAAAAGATGGCCTACCTGCCCGACGAGCTGACCGATCTGGTAAAATGCAACAACCCTAAGTGCATCACCAACAACGAGCCGATGAAAACACGCTTCAGCGTAATAGATAAAAACAATGCGACACTGAAATGCGATTATTGCCAACTGAAAATAAAGAAAGAAGACATCGTGCTTAAATAAAGAACAATGAAACAAAACTGGAAGCCCGGCACATTAGTCTATCCTGTTCCCGCCGTAATGGTAAGCTGCGGAAGCAAGAAAGAAAACCGTAACATCATTACTGCGAGCTGGACGGGTACTATATGCAGCGACCCCGCCATGTGCTATATCTCGCTCCGGCCCGAACGCCATTCCTATAATATAATAAAGGAGGAGATGGAGTTCGTAATCAATCTTACTACCGAGAAGCTGGCCTATGCTACCGACTGGTGCGGAGTACGCTCGGGGCGCGATTACGATAAGTTTGCCGAGATGAAGCTAACGCCGGGAAAAGCAACCGTGGTGAAAGCTCCCTATATTGAGGAGTCGCCGCTGTGTATAGAATGCCGCGTACGCGAAATAATTGCCCTGGGAACACACGACATGTTTATAGCCGAGGTGGTCAATATACTGGCCGACGAGGCTTATATCAATCCCGTAACCGGAGCCTTCGACATGAAAGCGGCCGGCCTGTTGGCTTAC
>DAIREI010000355.1:0-2529 GCA_036795675.1 Bacteroidales bacterium | reverse complement strand
TTTAAGCAAGATTATTTTGCAAGACCCGTAACCCTATTTTGCCGATTCGATAGTTAATCTTATCTTTGTTCATAATATTATGGATATTTTTCGTCTCATTATTGCTATTATTTGCCTCGCGATAGGATTTGCGGGTTGCGTACTTCCGGGGCTGCCCGGGCCGCCGCTTAGTTACATCGGTTTGCTGCTGCTACAGTGGAGCAAGTTTGCCGATTACAGCACGCAGTTGTTAGCTATATTGGGTGTGGTGGTGGTAGTTGTAACCGTGATGGATTTTGTCTTCCCTATTTATATGACCAAGAATTTCGGAGGGAGCAAGTGGGGAACTTGGGGTACTACCATCAGCCTTATTGTAGGGTTATTCTTCTCCTTACCGGGAATTATTATCGGTCCCTTTGTAGGCGCGCTGCTCGGCGAGCTGATTGGAGGCAAGGCATCACGTGTGGCGTTTAAGTCGGCCGTCGGCTCCTTTGTCGGTTTTATCCTGGGTACGGGCGCCAAGCTCATCACCTGCGGGGTGATAACATTCTACTTCGGTCGGGCGCTATGGGTTTATTTCTTTTAACGGGTCTCTACCGGCACACGGATAAACGCGGATTAGACGGATTAGCACGGATTAGCACGGATTAATCATTAAATGTTCTCCATAGTCCTCAAGATTCATAATTCATAATTCATAATTTATAATTCCCGATAGGAAATCCTTTTCTATTGGATTAAGTCGCTCATTATCCCGTCGGAAATAAATATCCCTTCCCTCGTTAGTTGCAGCCGGTTGTCCTTTACATATAAGGTATGGTGGCTGAGGTGGCGGTCGGCTTGGCGAAGACAATAGTCCTTCGCTTCTTCTCCGAACAAAGCGGATAACTCCTCCAAATTAATTCCTTCTTTGGTGCGAAGCCGGGTGAGAATGTAGTCGTTGTAGCGTGTTTTATCGTCCAATGGCTCTATTTCGGGCTGATAAACAATCTGTTTATTCTTTATGGAGGGATTGTTTCGGTGGCGGCTTGTGCCGTTGTAGGAGTGGGCGGCAGCGCCTATGCCCAAGTAATGGCCGCCGTTCCAATAGGAGGCGTTGTGCCGGGAACGGTATCCGGGACGGGCAAAGTTGGAGATTTCGTAGTGTTCGTATCCTGCGGCTGCCAGTTGATCGATAAGCACTTCAAACATCCTTAGGCTCAGCTCTTCCTCCACCGGCATGATACGCCCTTCGGACAAGCTGTTATACATCGGCGTTCCCTCTTCGTAGATAAGATGATAGGCCGAGATATGGGGCACGTTTAGGGCTATAGCCTGCGCAATGGTCTCTTCCCAATTCGCCAGGGTTTGATTAGGCAGGCCGTACATCAAATCGATGCTGATATTCTCGTAACCGTACTGTTGCACCAATTCCACCGCGCGACCGGCCGACGCAGCCGTATGCCTGCGATTGAGAAAGACGAGTTCGCTATCGTTAAAACTCTGTATTCCGATACTGATTCTATTAAACGGCAAGTCCGCTAAAGAGGCAAGGTAATCGGCCGAGAGGTCGTCCGGGTTGGCTTCGAAGGTAATTTCGGCATCGGGTTTCCATACAAACCCTGCCTCGTAGATAAAGGCAAATAGCTGCCTGAATTGTGCTGCGCTCAATTGAGACGGAGTGCCCCCGCCAAAATAAATCGTGTCGAGGGGCTGTCCGTCCAAATAATCTTTCCTTTGTTTCAACTCCTCTCCCATACTTTCTATATACCTATCCAAGGTAGCTCCGCCAAGTACGGTAGAGAAGAAGTCGCAATAAGTACAGCGCTTCTTGCAGAAAGGGATATGAAAATAGATGCTTGACAAAATCTATTTAATCCTTAAGTATCAACCAATATTATCGCTTGATGATCTTCTTCACCACCGGCGCGTTCTTGTCCGATTCTATCATCAGGAAGTAAACGCCTGTGGGCAGATTGCTTACATTGATGCCATTTTCGCTCGACTTGAGAATGACTCCGCCGTTTATGTTCATCAACGTAAGTCGAGTAAAGTCGCCCGATATGTTGAGTGTGTGCTCAACCGGATTGGGATAAACGGTGTAGAGGTCTTTCTCGCCTTTCACGGTGACGATATTCACCACCACTTCGTCGCCAAGGCAGAATTCCTTCATATCCGAAGTCTCAAGTGTGTCGTAGACTGCGGCTACCTGATAGCAAGTGGCATCTTCTTTCGGATGGAGTACCGTATGGGTATACAGCTTGGTATATTGCATCTCGCCGCTTTGTTGGTCGATCAACAGGGGTTCACCCTCTTCATAAGCCATAAATCCGATCAGGCGGGGCGTTTGATGTTCGGCCGGATTGTTCAAGTAGGCTTTTATGGGTATACCACCGGTAAGCTCTCCGCTTATCTCTCTGAGGTTCAACCAAGTTTCGCCGCCATCGTCCGAGAATAGATTGCATTGACCTTCAAACTCATCTCCTTCCCCATTTGCCGGCTCTCTGGTATGAAAGCCTAACGATATAATGTTAATATTTACGCCTACTGCTTCGATACCGATATACAGGG
>DAIREI010000354.1:0-2531 GCA_036795675.1 Bacteroidales bacterium | reverse complement strand
CTGCGCGACAATAAAAGTAATGCTTCTGCCATTATTCATTCTTTAGGAGTAGATACGGCAGAACTGAAGCTGGCCTTAGACAATGAATTGTTTGAAGAAGGCGAATTTGTGCCCGAAAACCAACTCACCATCGACCGCAATGTGGAAGGCATGTTGCGATTGAGTTTGCTGGAATCTATCAACCTGAATAGCAACCAGACCGATAGCGAGCACTTGCTGCTGGCCATACTGAAGAATACTAATTCTTTGGCTTTCCAGGTATTGCAGAGGCACGAATTGAATTATAAAAGGGTGTACGAATACCTTATGGCAAGTTTGGGCAAAGAAGATACGCCCCGCATGGGAGCCGGCTTTACCGGCGACGATGATGACGACGAAGAGGAAGAAGCCTACTTCAGCAAAAAGGATACCCACAAGAACAATCCCAATGCCAAGAGTAGCGATACGCCGGTGATTGATAGCTTCGGTACCGACCTGACCAAAGCCGCCCTCGAAAATCGCCTCGACCCCATTGTGGGACGCGAAAAGGAAATCGAGCGCCTGGCACAGATACTTAGCCGCCGGAAGAAAAACAATCCGGTGCTGATAGGCGAACCCGGCGTGGGCAAATCGGCCATAGTGGAAGGCCTGGCATCGCGCATCGTGCAACGGAAAGTGGCTCGCGTGTTGTTCGACAAACGGGTAGTGAACCTCGACATGGCTTCGATTGTGGCCGGAACAAAGTACCGCGGACAATTTGAAGAGCGAATTAAGGCCATCTTGAGCGAATTGTCGCAAAACCCTAATATCATCCTCTTTATCGACGAGCTGCATACCATTGTAGGAGCAGGTGGAGCCACCGGCTCGATGGATGCCGCCAACATGCTGAAACCGGCATTGGCACGCGGCGAGATACAATGTATCGGGGCAACCACCTTGGATGAATACCGCAAGAACATAGAGAAAGACGGAGCATTGGAACGCCGTTTTCAAAAGGTGATAGTAGACCCGACTACCGCCGAAGAAACGCATCAGATATTGATGAATATCAAGCCCAAGTACGAAGATCATCACAACGTGACTTATACTGACGAGGCGATTGACCAATGCGTGAAACTGACCGACCGCTACATCAGCGACCGCAACTTCCCCGATAAGGCCATCGATGCTTTAGACGAAGCCGGTTCGCGTACGCATATATCCAACATTATCGTTCCCAAAGCGATAGAAGAGCTGGAAGACCAGATAGAAGAGACCAAGCAGCAGAAGTTGCAGGCGGTTAAATCGCAGAACTTCGAGCTGGCGGCCAACTATCGCGACCAGGAGCGCCAATTGATGTTGAAGCTGGAATCGGCCCAGGCCAAATGGGAAGAAGAATTGCAGGAAAACCGTCAGATTGTAGACGGCGACCGGGTGGCCGAAGTAGTGGCCATGATGTCGGGCGTGCCTGTGCAACGTATCGCCAAGGCCGAAAACCAGAAGTTGATGGAGATGGGTGATATACTGAAAGCCAATGTAATAGGACAGGACGAGGCGGTAAACAAGATTGTGAAGGCTATCCAACGCAACCGCATCGGGCTGAAAGACCCCAACAAACCCATCGGGTCGTTTATGTTCCTTGGCCCAACCGGGGTAGGGAAGACCCACCTGGCCAAGAAGTTGGCGGAATACCTCTTCGACTCGGCCGATACGTTAATACGGATAGATATGTCGGAATACATGGAGAAATTCTCCGTGTCGCGCTTGATAGGAGCGCCTCCGGGATACGTGGGCTACGAAGAAGGCGGACAACTGACCGAGAAAGTACGCCGCAAACCCTACTCGGTAGTGTTGCTCGACGAGATAGAGAAGGCTCACCCCGACGTGTTCAACCTCTTGCTGCAAGTGATGGACGAAGGCCGCCTGACCGATAGCCTCGGTCGCCGGATAGACTTCAAGAACACCATCGTAATCATGACCTCCAATATCGGAACCCGCCAGTTGAAGGATTTCGGCAAAGGCATTGGTTTTAATGTGGCAAGTTCGGCCGCCGAAGACAAAGAATTCTCGCGCGGCGTGATACAGAAAGCCCTCAACAAAGCTTTCGCCCCCGAGTTTCTCAACCGCGTAGACGATGTGGTTATGTTCGACCAGCTGGATAAAGAAGCTATTTATAAGATCATTGATATTGAACTGAAAGGTTTCTACAGCCGCATCGAAAACCTGGGTTACAAATTGACCATTACCGATAAGGCCAAAGAGTTTATCGCCTCCAAAGGCTACGATATTCAGTTTGGCGCCCGTCCGCTGAAACGCGCTATCCAGAAATACCTGGAAGACGAGTTGGCCGAAATGATTATCAAGTCGAGTGTGAAAGAAGGCGATGCCATCACCGTCGACTTCGATACGGAGAACCAACAAATCACCACGGCAGTGGAAAAAAGAGAAGAGTTAGAAACTAAGAACTAAACACCTCCCCTAAATCCCCTCCCAAGGAGGAGACTTCAACCCCCCCCTCCTTGGGAGGGGGCAGGGAGTGAACATTAAACGATATTATATATGAGTAAAGAAAA
>DAIREI010000353.1:0-2554 GCA_036795675.1 Bacteroidales bacterium | reverse complement strand
TGAGGCAAGTAGCCAAGCAATTGATAGATAATGGGGTTAAACCCGAAAATACCTTATTTATCAGTAAAGAGTTTACCGACCTCGATTTTCTGAATACATATAAAGAATTGGACGAACTGATAAAGGCGTATCAGAAGGGGTTGAACCCGACGGGAAAGATATTTATCTTCATCGATGAGATACAGATGATAGAGGGTTGGGAAAAAGTGGTCAACTCCTATTCGCAGGATTTTTCGCAAGATTATGAGTTATTCATCAGCGGTTCTAACTCCGAAATGCTGTCGGGCGAGTTGTCTACATTGCTCTCCGGCAGATACGTTTGTTTCGAAGTATTCCCTTTCAGTTACAACGAATATTTAGGGATAACCGGGCAGGAAAGAGGCCGTGCAAGCTATATGGAATACATGAATAGCGGAGGACTTCCCGAGTTGTTTATGTTGCCCAAGCTCGAATTGAAACGCAATTATCTGTCGGCCGTAAAGGACACGGTGTTGCTTCGCGATATTATCCAACGGCACAATGTGCGAGAGCCTAAGCTGCTTGAAGATATTTTTGTTTTCTTAGTCAATAACGCCTCTAATTTTATATCGGTTACCAATATCGTCAATTACTTTAAGAGCCAGGGCCGAAAGACCACTTACGATTCGGTATCTACCTATATAAAATATATTGAAGATACTTTTTTGGTGCATCGTTGCGAACGGTACGACATCCGGGGGAAGGATACCTTGTCGGGCAACGCCAAGTTTTATATCAACGACCTGGCTTACAAGAATTACCTCTATCCCGGTTACGGATACGGCTTCGGCTATTTGGCGGAGAATTTGATATACCTTGAGCTTTGCCGTGCCGGTTTTGACGTATATGTGGGGACGTTGCGCAACAAAGAGGTTGACTTCGTTGCCAAGAAATCCGATCGTGTAATATACCTGCAAAGCGCCTATATGCTTACCGACGAGAATGCCGTGGAGCGCGAGTATTCATCGCTTGAGGCCATAGACGACCACTATGAGAAGATAGTGGTCTCACTCGACGAGATTACTTTGCCGTCGAGGAATGGCATCCGGCATATACAGGCCTGGAATCTCACTCTATAATTATCTCGTCCACAAACAAGAAGGCCGGGCGTCCGGCGGCGCTGTGCCAGGCGGGTAGGGGCTGTGTGCTTTTGGCGAAGAGCTTCACATAGCGTGCCTTTATGGTGTCGAAGGTGGCGGTGAGGTCAACGGTTTCGCCTTTAGGGTCGGCGGCAGTCAGCACGGGATATTCTTCCTTATATACTTGCTTGAAGTTGGTTCCGTCTTCCGATACCGATACGATGTATTCCCTCGCCCCGAAGATGTAGGAGGGCGCCGCCCACAGTGTTCCCATGATGACAGAGGATATTTCCTGCACTTCGCCTAAGTCTACCGTGGCGTTGAAATCGGTGTTGTAGAAGCCGAGCCACTCGCCGTTGGTGTGTGAGTCGCCGCCTCGCTTGCCGTTGACTAATACAATGGGGCCGGCGGATGTGTAACTGCGGTGGGTAGGGCTATCGAGTTGCACATTCTTCAGCGTGGCTTTGTTGAAGTTGAACGTTTGCTTGTACTCTTTGCTATGCTTTAGTTTCCGGTCGACCATTGCCCTAACCTCGGTGGTTTTATCTATTATAACAGGCGCTTCGTAGCGGGTGCTCTTTACGGTAGGCTCGCTTCCGTCTGTGGTGTAATAGATGGACGCATTGTCGAACGTCTTTAATTGCAGTTCTATGGTTCCCGTTTCGGGATGGTCGGTCACTTCCGCTTCAATGTCGATGGCGTGGGTGCCGAAGTTGTAGCCCAGCTTTTCGTAGCGGAACATCATCTCATATACACGGGGCAGGAAGGTTTCGTACTCTTTCTTTTCGGGCATAGTCCACTGCACTTCCGAGAGGGCGGCCATGCGCGGCAGCACCATGTATTCGGCGTGTTCGGGACTCAGCACATACTCTGTCCACAGGTTGGCCTGCGTGCCTATAATATACCTGTGTTCGCTTTTGTCCAGCTCGGCAGGTATGGGTTCGAAGCTGTACACTTTCTCCAAAGGCACATAATTGCCTATGCCCAACGGCTCGTTTTCGGTGTTGCGCGTAGGATAATAGTCGAAATACATGTAGCTTGTGGGCACCATAATGGCTTTGTGGCGTTGCTTGGCAGCTTCTATCCCGCCTTCCACTCCCCGCCACGACATCACGGTAGCGTTGGGCGCCAATCCGCCTTCCAGTATTTCGTCCCAACCGATTATTTGCCGGCCTTTACTGTTGAGGTACCGCTCCACGCGCGAAATCACATAGCTTTGCAAGACAAACTCTTTGGGGTGTTCTTTGTCGCCCTTAATGCCCAGTTGCTTAATCTTTTCCTGGCACTTGGGGCATTTCTCCCAACGGGTCTTGGGGCATTCGTCGCCGCCCACGTGGATAAATTCCGAGGGGAAAATATCGATAATCTCATCAAACACGCCTTCTAAGAAAGTGTATATCTTTTCATTGCCGGCGCAAAGCACATCCTCAAATACGCCCCAGGTTTTTTCCACTTCG
>DAIREI010000352.1:0-2558 GCA_036795675.1 Bacteroidales bacterium | reverse complement strand
CGAAGCTAGTTTCACTAATGATTTGGGAGCTGACTCTTTAGACACAGTAGAGTTGATCATGGAATTCGAAAAAGAATTCGGTATGTCTATTCCCGATGATCAAGCAGAAAAAATCACAACCGTTGGTGACGCTATTAAATATGTAGAAGAGCACCAAGCTTAAGAACTCAATTTAATATCTTATATGGAATTAAAAAGAGTCGTTGTAACGGGTCTGGGTGCCATTACTCCTCTGGGCAACAATGTAGAAGATACATGGGATGCCCTTATTAACGGGAAGAGTGGAGCCGGACCCATTACTTTGTTCGACACCGAAAAGTTTAAGACAAAATTTGCTTGCGAAGTGAAAGACTTCGACCCGGCCGAACACTTCGGCCGTAAGGAAGCAAAAAAACTCGACAGATATTCCCAATTTGCTATTATAGCAGCCAAAGAAGCCATTGCCGATGCTGGCATTGACGACGAATCCATCAACAAAGACCGCGTAGGAGTGGTTTGTTCTTCCGGTATAGGAGGGATAGACACTTTCGACCAGGAAGTCGGCTATTACTTCACTCATCAGGAGATAGGGCCTAAATTCAACCCTTTCTTTATCCCCAAGATGATTGGCGACATAGCCGCCGGACACATCTCGATGTTGCACGGATTTCGCGGGCCCAACTATGGAACCGTTTCTGCTTGCGCCTCGTCTACCAACGGGGCTATCAGCGCTTTCGACCTGATTCGTTTGGGCAAAGCCGATGCCGTAGTAGTGGGTGGAGCCGAAGCCGCTATTACCGTAGCAGGTATAGGTGGTTTCAACTCGATGAATGCCTTGTCGACGAGAAATGATTCGCCTCAAACCGCCTCACGCCCGTTCAGCGCCAGCCGCGACGGATTTGTGATGGGTGAAGGCGCCGTATGCCTGATATTTGAAGAATTGGAACATGCCAAGGCTCGCGGAGCCAAGATATATGCCGAAGTAGCCGGAGGTGGAGCCTCGGCCGATGCTTATCACCTCACCGCCTCCCATCCCGAAGGCTTGGGCGCTATATTGGTGATGAACAACGCGCTGACCGATGCTGAAATGAAGCCCGAAGAAATCGATTACATCAATGTACACGGTACTTCCACTCCCGTAGGCGACCCCTCGGAGGTAAAGGCCATCAAAGAAGTATTCGGCGATCATGCTTACAAGCTCAACATCAGCTCTACCAAGTCGATGAGCGGGCACATGCTGGGAGCTGCCGGAGCCCTCGAGGCCATGGCCTGCGTGCTGGCAGTACAGAACAACATTGTCCCTCCCACCATCAACCACGAAGAAGGAGACGACGATCCTGAGATTGATTACTCATTGAATTATACATTCAATAAAGCACAGAAACGCCCCGTGCGCGCCGCCTTGTCAAACACCTTTGGGTTTGGCGGGCATAATGCTTGCGTAATTGTAAAGAAGTACGAAGAAGATAAGTGATTAAGAATACAATAAAACGAGTAAGGCTCTTTCGCAATCCGAAGAAAGAGTCTTATTTGGCTTTAAACCAGATACTCGGATTCTACCCTAAAAATCTGGCTTATTACGAAGAGGCGCTCATTCATAAGTCTTCTTCCGTAGGAGGAAATAATGGCCGGTATTACAATAATGAGCGGTTAGAGTTTCTCGGCGATGCTGTACTTGACGCCATTGTAGCCGATATCGTTTTCAAGCAATTCCCAAATAAAGACGAAGGATTCCTTACTAATACGCGTTCGAAGATCGTGAAGCGCGATACGCTCGACCGTATTGCCCGCGAATTGGGATTGGATAAACTACTCGTTTCGTCCTCGCGGGCGCAATCGCAGAAGAGTCATATATTGGGTAATGCGCTTGAAGCTTTTATCGGCGCTATCTATCTTGACCAAGGCTATCGCAAAACCTATCGATTCATCAACGACAAAATAATCAATCCTTTTATAGAAGTGAGTAAGGTGGCGAGTAAAGAGGTTAACTTTAAGTCGCAGCTACTGGAGTGGAGTCAGAAGATGAAAGTGCAACTCGACTATGAAATCATCGAGAACTTTTTAGATAAGGAAAACAACCCGGTCTTCCAGAGCCAGGCATTACTCAACGGCCTGCTTGCCGGCGTAGGCATAGGCCACTCGAAAAAAGAATCGCAACAACAAGCCTCCAAATTGGCCATGAAGAAGATTAAAACCGACCGGGAGTTTCTGCAGGAGGTGCTGGACAAAGACAGTGATCAGTAAACAGTGATTGATTCGTTTGCTATCATTGTATTTTTTGTTGATAGTAACACCAACGTTCCATTACGGCTTTCACATAGGTAAGGGTTTCTTTGCTGCGGAAATAACCGTATTTGACCACAGGATCGTTATAATATTCGGGTATACTCATCAGCCTCAGGTATTCTTCCACATCGTTCCAGCTGTGCGAATTCTTTCCATATTTAATAGCAAGCGCCTGCGCATCGTACACATGCCCTGCTCCGGCATTGTAGGCAGCCAGCACAAACCTTACCCGGTCTGACTCATCTTCTATATTACTGAAAATACGATTGAGGGTTTTTATCAGGCCGGTGGCA
>DAIREI010000351.1:0-2560 GCA_036795675.1 Bacteroidales bacterium | reverse complement strand
TTCTTTCCTCCATTATCAGAAATACATTTGTGCGGTCTGGGGTTCTCTTCGATGAATAGGTGGTATAATTCATGAGCAATGGTGAAATGCTGGCGACCTTTGGGCTGATTGCTGTTAACCAGCATAAAACGATGATTGGAAGAGTCTTTTAAGCTCATCCCTGAAAAATCGTCAGATAAGGGTCGGAAGACTGTAAGGACACCCAATTTGAGCAGGAGGCTTTTTAAGTTTATCGCCTCAGTATTGCCAAGCCCCGCTTCTTGCCGAAACTTAATGACTTGTTGCTCGATCAATTTAATATGGTAAAGTCTCATTATGCTAAAGCCAACTGCTCCATCTTCAGATAAGACTTAACAATATCCTTGAACCGGATGATTTCTTGAAGATCGTTGTCGTGCAAACCGTCCAGGCGGAAGGCGGAGGCCAGAATCATATCATCGACAGAAGCCTCCTCCTCAAAAAAGACATACAATTCGCAACCAAATAGATTCGAAGCTTTTTCCAACAAATCCAAGGGCATCTCTCTTTCTCCACTTTCATAATTACTATAGGCCGAACGGGTAATGCCAATAGTAGATGCAATCTCATCCTGGGTATAGGCGGAAATGTTCCTTAACTTCTTTAGATTGTTTCCAATGGTCTTATTCATGATCTTCCTATTAAAATAACTTTATCTGCTGCGTGGCAAAAGTAGACAACAAATTTGATATTTGAATATTTCGCCACACCTTTCGCTCTATTTTAAAATTAGAATTAATCCCTCAATGCTTTATCCGCTCCGACGTCTACGCCCGACCAAGCCTTCTTGTTGGTCCACTCCATGTAAGCGCCCGACCAAAAGGGATGGGATTCCGGAAGACCCAACGGCAACAGAACCGCTGTGCACAGATACAGGCTACCGGTGTTAATGTACCCTTCGGACATGTTGATTTGGCTGCCGGAAAAGCCTACCTTCAACCAACCATTTGAGTTGAAGTTGTCTGGAGATTCTAGTTGCTTCCTGATCACAGCCGTTAAGGCACAGCGTACCTGCGGCGCAGGCAATTCGCTGGGAAGCACCTGCATCCATGAAGCCTGAGCCAAAGCATGAAAAACACCAAAGCGATACACGATAGAACGCCCAATGACAGGATAGGTACCTTCGGGCGAAATGAAGCGTTCCAATTGTACGGCAAAACGCTGTAACCTCTTCATCTGAGAATCGAGGTATTCCGCTCCTTGCAGATCATGCTTTTTCAACAAGAGAAGCACATCGGTCAACATCGGATGGATTACCAGACTGTTGTAATAATCCAGATGAAAGCTGGCTCCGTCTCCATACCAAGCATCTCCTTTGTACCAGTCTTGGCAAAAGCGATTCACACCGCGATACAACCTTTCACCATCGTATTCTCCCGTGAACTCCAACAAGGCAGCCTCTATGATGGAAGCAAACAACAACCAATTGCTTTCATTCGGCTTGATGGAGCGGCTTCGTTTCAGTTCGTCTACCACTCGCTGTTGCGTCACGGCATCCAGATTGTCCCAGAGTTGTACCCGGGCACGCAAAAGGCCTTGAGCGAGAAAAGCCGCATCGACCAAGGCTTGCGAATGCCGGTTGTCGAACACTAAGTAATCCGGCGCATTCGGATCGACTGCGTTTTTGATTCCTTTTACTGTCAGGTCTATGTAGTGCGCTCTCCATTTTCCTTCCTCCGAATCGTCGGGACCTAATTCCAGCCAGGGAGCGATCCCGCACACCGTCCGGCCTACGGCTTCCAAATAAGACACTTCTCGCCGGAGCGGATCGTCCGATAGCGACTCGAAAGGCATTGTCTGCTTGAGGGTATTACGGCTTAGATTCGTCAGCACGGGCTCCGCAATCTTAATGAGTGTCTCGACCCAGCACTTTCTGTCTTCAGCACCGGTATTGCCGGTCACTTCCCCTGCCATCAGACAGAGGAAGACCGGGAGAAAAAGTCCTGTTTTATACTTCATTTCAATACTTTTTTCAGACGAAGCAATGCCTCCACGTAATAATAATCGGCATAAGAAAGAGGCACATCCATTTCCGAATTCTTATTGTGATTGCCTACACTGTGCTTGAGGATAAACCCGCCGTTGGCACCCACCTCCGACAGGTATTCGGGAGACGACAGACTGCGTATCTGTTGTTTGGCAAGTTTCAGCCAGGCCGCCGCCTCCGGACTTGTATCCAATTGGCTTAACTCGATCAATGCCGAAGCCATAATCGCTCCGGCCGAAGCATCGCGCAAGCAATTCGGTATATCGGGCGCATCGAAATCCCAGTAAGGGATCTTATCCTCGGGTAAGTTCGGATGCTTTTCGATAAAGGCGGCTACCTTTCTCGCCTGTTCGAGGTAGTCTGTCAGACCTGTTTCCCTGTACATCATGGTATAGCCATACAGCGCCCAAGCCTGCCCACGCGCCCAAACAGACTCATTGGAATATCCCTGATGGGTTCCTTTGAAATGAGGCAGACCGTTGATGGTGTCGTAAGAGACGACATGAAAACAACTATTGTCCGGGCGGAAATGATTCTCCAATGTCTTTCGCGCAT
>DAIREI010000350.1:0-2568 GCA_036795675.1 Bacteroidales bacterium | reverse complement strand
CGGGATTATCGCGGTAAGCCGGTTGGGCTGCAGCCGAGGTAACAACAAAGAAAACCGCAAGAGCAAGGCTTCCTTTTGTAATCATAGATGTATGTAGGAATAATTATTTTTTACGTGTGAAACTTTCAATACCGTCTAATGTGTTGTACGATAATGTTTCGGGCGTTACTTTAAGGTCGGAGTAGAGTTGGTCGCCCTTGGGTATGTCGTTAATCATGGCGGCAATCATCTCTTCTTTCAGTGCAACTTCGTTTTCTGCAAAGAACAGCAATGCTTGTGCCTTCTCTTCATCGCCCAATTCGGGATAATCCATGGTGTAGTCAATAATTTCCATTGTGCCGTCGAACTTAATAGTCATGGTGTTGCCTTTAATCTTCCAAGTTCCCGGCATTCTTATCGATAGTGTAATGTCCATCAATATACCGCTTTCTCTTTCCATTGATTCGGTGAGTACCATTTGCTCAAAACTACCGTCTTCATTGAAGGTCAACGTATGATAAAACTTCTCTCCACCCGGTTCTTCTTCAAAAGCTTCCCAAGTACCTACTATGTCTTTCTCGTACGTGTTTTTTGTACATGAAAACATAATTACCGCCAACACTAACAACATCAATTGCAAAGTCTTTTTCATCTTCGTTTTATTTTAAAATTAATAAATGGAAAGCAAATGTACGGTTTATTCCTGAAAAGAAAAAGGAAAATCGGGAAAGCTTATGCCAAGTCCATCGTATGCAATGAAGGTATTGGGGGGCAATTGCTGCTGCATTTCTTCGTGCAAGCCGTAGGCATGGCTCATGTGTGTGAAGTAGGTTTGCCGGGCTTTTATCTTTTCGGCATTGGCCAGGGCCTCGTCGAGCGTTTGATGCGAGAAATGTTCCTCCTTTCGCAAGGCGTTCATTACCAATACGTCTAAGCCGGTTAGTTTGGCATATTCCTCTTCGGGATGGTTTTCAGGTCGGTAAGATAGGCCATATTGCCGATGCGGAAGCCCAGGATGGGAAGGCGGGCATGATAGAGGCGGATGGGAGTTATTTCAATATCGGTCAGCATAAAAGGACGGTTATCGATAATCTTTATTTGTAAATGGGGAACGCCGGGGTAGCGATGCTCCTTAAAGGCGTAAGGCATTCGCTGCTCTATAGCATGAGCCACTTGCTGTTCGGCATAAATATCAAGCGAACCTTTCTTGCAAAACAGGCGCAGGTCGTCCATGCCGCCTACATGGTCGTAATGTTCGTGGGTGATAAGTATGCCGTCTATCTTGTCTATGTGCCGGGTTTCCAATAGGCGGAGCATCTGGGCACGAAAGTCCGGTCCGCAGTCGATAAGGATATTCTTCCCTTGGGTTGTGACTAAAGCCGATGTTCGCAAACGCTTGTCTTTCGGGTCGGTGGATTTGCATACGCGGCACGAGCAACCGATTTCGGGTACTCCTGTAGAGGTGCCTGTTCCCAGAAAATGCAGTTCCATCAGATATAGTTCACTTCGGGTGATAATTCTATGCCGTACTTCTCCATAACCACCCCTTGTATTTCGGCGGCCAGCATAGCAATCTCTTCGCCGGTGGCACCGCCTTTGTTTACGATGACTAAAGGTTGCTTTTCGTGTACGGCCGCTCCTCCCAAGGTTTTCCCTTTCAGTCCGGCTTGGTCTATCAGCCACGCGGCAGGCACTTTCACCACCTCTTCGTTTACTTTATAAAAAGGGATGGCCGGGTATTGCTTTTGCAGGTGACTGAAGTGCTCCATGCATACGTAAGGATTTTTGAAAAAGCTTCCGGCATTGCCCAATACTTTGGGGTCGGGCAGTTTCTCATGACGGATGTCGATTACCGCTTGGCGTACGGTTTGTAAGTTGATGTCACGGTCTTCCAGCCGGCTCCTCAGGTTGCCGTAATCGAGCTTATAGCGGGGCTTTTTGTCTAAGCGGTACACCACATGAGTTATATAGTATAGGCCGCGATTTTTCTCTTTTTTAAAGAAGCTGTCGCGATAGGCATAGTCGCATTCACTGTTAGTAAAGATGCGTTTCTCGCCGGTCTCGAGGAAATAAGTATGGACTTCTTCTATATATTCCGAAGCCTCGGCGCCGTAAGCCCCAATGTTCTGGAAGGCGCTTGCGCCCACTTCGCCCGGTATGAGCGAGAGGTTTTCTATGCCTCCCCAACCGTTGGTTACGGCGTGAGCCACAAACCCGTCCCAGTCTTCGGCGGCGCCCACCTTTAGCCATACATGCTCTTCATCTCCTTTTATTATATTTATTCCTTTGATGGCCGAATGCACGATTACTCCGTTGAAATCGCCCAAAAACAGCAGGTTGCTCCCTTGTCCGATATGCCAGAAGGCTTGTGAAAAGAAGTATTCATCGCGAAGTAAGTTCTCCAGATCCGTCTCGTTCTCGTATTCGAGAAACCAGCGGGTTTTAACGTCGATGTTGAAAGTATTGTGTTTTAGTAACGGATAGTTTTGTTCAATGCGCATGGTGAAAAATTTTGCACAAAGATAGTTTTTATCTTCCTAAAATTGATTATATTTGTAGCATAATAGTATAATAGCTGATAGCCTTTAG
>DAIREI010000349.1:0-2573 GCA_036795675.1 Bacteroidales bacterium | reverse complement strand
TAAAAACTCCCCCTCCTTGGGAGGGGGCTGGGGGGAGGGGATCAATTTATGAATTTCGAAGATAAAATAGGATTCGACAAGATACGGCAACTGGTTTCGGCTCGTTGCCTTTCTTCTTTAGGGGAGGAGAAGGTGAGCGAGATGGCTTTCTCTTCCAACTACGATTGGGTGGTAAAGCAACTCAACCAAACCAACGAGTTTGTGCGAATAATACAGGAAGAAGATAGCTTCCCCTCCAACTACTTCTTCGATGTAAGAGACTCGCTGAAGAAGATACGGATAGAAGGGACTTACCTGCTCGAAAGGGAGTTGTTCGATATCCGTCGCTCGTTGGAGACTATCAATGAAATAGTGCGCTTCTTTCAGTTGAAGAAGGAGGAAGAGAACAATAGCTATCCCTACTTGCAGGAGCTGGCCGCCGAGGTGAGCTCTTTTCCGCAACTGACCAAACAAATCGACCGGATATTGGATAAGTTCGGCTCGGTGAAGGACAATGCTTCGCCTGAGTTGGCGTCCATCCGCAAGCAGCTTACCCAGACGGTAAACGGTATATCCAAAACACTTAACAGCATACTGCGCTCGGCCCAATCAGAGGGCTTGGTGGACAAAGACGTTGCTCCCACTATGCGCGACGGTCGCTTGGTCATCCCCATTGCCCCAGCCTACAAGCGCAAGCTGAAGGGAATCGTGCATGATGAATCGGCCTCGGGCAAGACGGTCTTCATTGAACCTGCCGAAGTGGTGGAAGCCAACAATCGTATCCGCGAACTGGAGAGCGAAGAGAAGCGCGAAATTATCCGTATCCTTACCGACTTCACCAATCAAATCCGTCCCGAAATTCCCGAGATACTCGACTCCTATCAATTCCTGGCCGAGATTGATTTTATCCGTGCCAAGGCCTCTTTTGCCCAAGACATCGAGGCCATCATGCCCGTCTTTGAGAACCGCCAACACGTGGATTGGATACGGGCCATTCATCCCTTGTTGTACCTGTCGCATCGCAAACAGAACAAAGAGGTGGTGCCCTTGGATATCGAACTCGATGCCGAAAAAGGACGCATACTCATTATCTCCGGTCCTAATGCAGGAGGTAAATCAGTCTTACTGAAGACGGTGGGCTTGCTTCAGTACATGCTTCAATCGGGGTTGCTCATTCCCGTAAGTGAACGCTCTACTACGGGGATCTTTAATGATATATTCCTCGATATAGGCGATGAACAATCCATCGAGAACGACCTGAGTACTTACAGCTCCCACCTCACCAATATGAAGCAGATGCTCCGCTCGGCCAACTCTAAGTCGCTGATACTGATTGATGAGTTCGGCGGCGGCACCGAGCCGCAGATTGGGGGAGCCATTGCAGAAGCCTTACTGAAACGATTCAATGAGAAACAGGTATTCGGGGTAATCACTACCCACTACCAAAACCTGAAGACCTTTGCCGAGGATAATCCGGGCATAGTAAACGGGGCGATGCTTTACGACCGCCACCAAATGCAGCCCTTGTTCAAGCTCTCTATCGGCCAGCCCGGCAGTTCGTTTGCCATCGAGATAGCCCGAAAGATTGGCTTGCCCGATGCCGTGATTAATGATGCCTCGGAGATAGTTGGGCAGGACTATATCGACATGGATAAGTACCTGCAAGACATTGTGCGCGATAAACGCTATTGGGAGTCGAAACGCCAGAGTATCCGCCAGCAAGAAAAACGCCTCGAGGAGCTGACCGAGCGCTACAAAACCGACCTGGAGAAGCTGGAAGCCCAACGCAAGGAATTGATGACCAATGCCAAGACCGATGCCGCTCATCTCCTTGCCGAAGCCAATGCCAAGATTGAAAATACGATAAAAGAGATAAAGGAATCGCAGGCCGATAAGGAAAAGACCAGGGAAGCCCGCAAGGCTTTGGACGAATTTAAGCAATCGGTATTGGAACAAGACCAAGCCGACGAGGCGATAGCCCTTAAAATCAACAAGATAAAGGAGCGTGAGGCCAAGAAGAAAAACAAAAAACAGCAAACGCCATCCGCCACGCCATTTGATAAGACGGTGATAGAAGTGGGCAGCAGCGTACGTATTAAGGGGCAGCAAACCGTGGGTACGGTATTAGACATAAAAGGCAAGAACGCCACGGTAGCCTTCGGCGCCATCAAAACCACAACCAAATTAGACCAATTGGAGCGGGTAAGCAACAACCAGGTAAAGAAAGAAAGTGCCCGGCCTACCTTTATCAATACAACCACAACCGACCTGATGTCTGAACGGATGAAAAGCTTCAAACTCGAAATCGACGTGCGCGGTATGCGCGGCGACGAAGCGCTACAAGCTGTAACCTACTACATCGACGATGCCATCCAATGCAGCGCGGGACGCGTTCGCATCCTTCATGGAACAGGCACGGGAGCGTTGCGCCAAATCATCCGCGACTACCTGCGAACCGTTCACGGCGTAGCTCGATTTCACGACGAGCACGTGCAGTTCGGGGGGGCAGGCATAACGGTGGTGGAGCTGGAATAAATAATTGCCTATTCAGTAGATTTCTATAATTATTATTTATCTTTGCCCCAAAATAATTA
>DAIREI010000348.1:0-2581 GCA_036795675.1 Bacteroidales bacterium | reverse complement strand
CTTATCTTTGAATTTTAATTCATCCCATATATGAGTAATAGTCTGGTAATAATACCTACCTATAACGAAAAGGAAAACATTGAACGGATTACCCGCAAAGTATTCAGCTTAGACAAAGACTTCGATATCCTTGTGGTAGACGACGGTTCGCCCGATGGCACAGGCGCAATAGTAGAAGCATTGCAACAGGAGTATCCCAATCGCCTTTTCCTTATCGAACGGCAAGGCAAATTGGGGCTTGGCACGGCCTATATCGCCGGCTTCAACTATGCCCTCAACCACGGCTATGATTATATTTTCGAGATGGATGCCGACTTCTCGCACAACCCCGACGACTTGATACGCCTCTACCGAACCTGCTTTGAAGGAGATGCCGATATAGCCATCGGCTCGCGCTACCTTACCGGGATGAACGTGGTAAACTGGCCGCTGGGCCGGATACTTATCTCTTACTCCGCTTCGCTATATACCCGTATTATTACCGGAATGAATATTAAAGACCCTACGGCCGGGTTTGTATGCTATCGTCGCCGGGTATTGGAGACGATAGAGTTAGACAAAATACAATTCAAAGGCTATGCTTTTCAGATAGAGATGAAATACATGGGCTATAAGAGTGGGTTTACGTTAACCGAAGTGCCCATTGTATTCACTAACCGCGAAGAAGGGACCTCCAAGATGAGCGGGGGCATATTCGGCGAAGGAATGTATGGTGTACTCCGGCTGAAATGGGAAAGCTTCTTCCGTAAATATCCTCAAAAGAATGACAAGCATGATGCTGATTAAGAACGCGCTTATCATCAACGAAGATCGGCGCTTTGCCGGCTCGGTATTGGTGGATAACGAGCGCATCGCAAAAATTATTACCCACGAGATAAATGATGAAGACGTAGCCCGCTTGGGTGTTGACCGCGTGATAGATGCCGAAGGCTTGTGGCTGCTTCCGGGAATGATAGACGACCAGGTACACTTTCGCGAACCGGGACTGACGCACAAGGGGGATATGTATAGCGAATCGCGAGCGGCTGTAGCCGGTGGCATAACCTCGTATATGGATATGCCCAATACGCAGCCCCAAACCACTACGGTGGAAGAATTGAACAAGAAATTCGATCAGGCGGCAGCCACTTCAATGGCCAACTATACCTTCTTTATAGGCGCTACCAACGATAATATAAACGAATTGCTCAAGCCGGGGGCAAAGCGCGCAGCGGCCATAAAAGTGTTTATGGGTTCTTCTACGGGCAACATGCTGGTAGACGATGCAACCACCCTCAACCTTATCTTTGCCGAAACCGACCAACTGATTGCTGCCCATTGCGAAAGCGAAGAAATAATCCGAATTAACAAGGAGTATTATATAGAGAAATACGGCGAAAACCTTCCGGTACAGTTTCACCCTTTGATACGAAGTGCAGAAGCTTGTTATGCCTCGTCGTCCGAAGCCGTACGTTTGGCTAACAGGCACAATGCCTGTTTGCACATTTTCCACTTGTCGACCGAAAAAGAACTCTCACTCTTGGAAGATAAACCACTAAGCGAAAAATACATCACGGCCGAAGTATGCGTCCATCACCTTTGGTTTTCCGATGAAGATTACCCCGAAAAAGGCAACTTGATCAAGTGGAATCCGGCAATTAAAACCCGTGCCGACCGCGATGCCCTGCGCCAAGGGCTTATCGATGGAAAGATAGATGTAATAGCTACCGATCATGCACCCCACACCCTGAAAGAGAAAGAGGGCACTTGCCTCACAGCCGCTTCGGGAGGGCCGATGGTACAACATGCCTTGCCCGCCATGCTCGAATTGTGCCGGCAGGGCGTCTTCACCGAAGAGCTGGTAGTGAGAAAAATGGCGCATAATCCTGCCGAGCTGTTTAATATAAAATGTCGGGGCTATATTCGCGAGGGTTACTACGCCGATCTGGTGTTAGTCGACCCCAATCGGGCCTGGACGGTAAATAAAGATAACATATTGTATAAATGCGGCTGGTCGCCCATGGAAGACTTTACTTTTTCTACCCAAGTAGTGACAACCCTTATCAACGGGAAGATCGTTTACGACCAAGGCCTCTTTAACCAAAACTTTAAAGGGAAAGAGTTATGCTTCAGATAGAAGATACGATAGTAAGCCTCGATTTAATTGAGCAATGTT
Organism: Bacteroidales bacterium; assembly: GCA_036795675.1. Lineage (GTDB taxonomy): Bacteria > Bacteroidota > Bacteroidia > Bacteroidales > Azobacteroidaceae > Azobacteroides. The sequence continues at coordinate 426 of DAIREI010000348.1, read as the reverse complement.
TTATATGCGATCTCAGCGCTTGTAAGGGACGATGCTGCATAGAAGGCGAATCGGGCGCCCCCGTTGAGCCGGAAGAGATAGCAGAGTTGGAGAGAGTGCTTCCTTTGGTTTGGGACGATCTTTCGCCGGCTGCGCGCCGTATTATCGAAGACCAAGGGGTGGTGTATTTAGATGAAGACGGCGAATTTGTCACCTCCATCGTTGATGGCGAAGATTGCGTATTCACCTGCTACGATGAGAACGGCTATTGCAAGTGCGCCATCGAGAAAGCCTTTCACGAGGGAAAGACCTCATTTTATAAGCCCATATCCTGTCACCTTTACCCTGTAAGAATAGCTGATTATAAAAACTTTCGCGCCGTAAACTACCACCGCTGGAGCGTATGCGAATGTGCCCGCCAACTCGGAGAAAACCAAGGCGTGCCCC
>DAIREI010000347.1:0-2584 GCA_036795675.1 Bacteroidales bacterium | reverse complement strand
GAAGGGGACTTTATAAATCGCAGAAATCTTATAGCCCCCTTCAGGGGGTTGGGGGCAAAAGCAATGGATGATAAACTTTTGACACATCTTCACTAAACATTAAACATTAAACGTAAATATGAACCGAATCAGATTAATCGTATCAGCGATAATAGTTTTAATAGCAAGTACATCTTTTCAGGTTATGGCGCAAAAAGACGGTCCTAAATCGTCATTTAACCCGATAACCGTAGGAGCGCCTTCACTTACTATCGCAGCCGACGCTCGTGGGGGCGGTATGGGCGACATAGGCGCCGCCACCGAACCCGACGTGTTTTCGCAATATTGGAACCCCGCCAAATATGCTTTCGCTTACAGTAAGGCTGGAGTTGCACTCGCTTACACGCCTTGGTTAAGACGCTTGGTAGACGATATCGACTTGGCTTACCTGTCGGGATACTTTAAGTTGGGCGATAATGACAACCAGGCCATCGGAGCATCTATCCGCTATTTCTCGTTGGGCGAGATAAGGATGTACGATATACTCGGTAATGAATACGACAACGCCAACCCCTACGAAATGGCAGTCGACCTGAGTTACTCGCTTAAATTCTCCGACACCTTTGCGGGAGCCGCGGCCATCCGCTTTATCTATTCCGACTTGGGATTGAACGAAGAAGGCCTATCGCCCGGTAAATCTTTCGCTGCCGACGTAGCGGGATATTACAACAACTACGTAATGCTGGGCGCGAGCGAATGTTTGTTGGGCTTGGGCTTCAATATCTCCAACATCGGTACGAAAATATCGTTTAACGACGGAAACGACTATACATTCATCCCTACCAACCTTCGTTTGGGAGCCTCGTTGCTTTACCCGATGGACGACTACAATACCATCTCGCTCAATTTTGATGTGAATAAACTGCTGGTTCCCACCATGCCCGACCTTACCGGTGATGACCTTACCGACGAGGAAAAGCAGAAGTTGCGCGACGATTACAATAGCATATCGCCCATTGCCGGTATATTCAAGTCGTTCTCCGACGCTCCGGGCGGCGCTAAAGAAGAGTTTCAGGAAATTATGTGGTCGGTAGGTGCCGAGTATGCCTATGACAACCAATTCTTCGTTCGCGGCGGTTATTTCTACGAGAACCCCAACAAAGGGAACCGCCAGTACTTCTCTATCGGGGCGGGCTTCAAACTCACCGCCTTCCAATTGGACGTGGCATACCTTATCTCAACCGTTCCTTCCAACCCGCTCGACCAAACGCTGCGCTTCTCGCTCAGCTTTGATATGGATGGCTTGAAAAACCTGATGCGGTAATGAACAAGATACGGGTAGGCTTCGGGTACGATGTCCACCGGTTTGCGGAAGACCGCGAGCTATGGCTGGGAGGTATCCGGCTTACTTACGATAAAGGATTGATAGGACATTCGGATGCGGATGTCCTTATTCATGCCCTGTGCGATGCCATCCTCGGAGCCGCCAATATGCGCGACATCGGCCATCACTTCCCCGACACATCAGACGAATACAGAGGCGTCGACAGCAAATTACTTCTATCCAAAACCATGCAACTGATATGCTCGCGAGGCTACGAACTCGGCAATGCCGACATCACCGTCTGCGCAGAGCAACCCAAACTCAACCCCCACATCCCCCTGATGCAACAAACCCTGGCCGAGGTGATGCAGGTAAATATCGACGACATCTCCATCAAAGCTACTACCTCGGAGAAGATGGGCTTTGTAGGCCGCGAAGAAGGCATAGCGGTGTATGCGGTAGTGTTGTTGATGGCACGCGGGTGAACGGTTAAGAAGGTGCTAAAAAGATAAATTCCGGTATGTTGCTCGCAAACGGCCGCATTAGCGGCAAAATGTTCATAGCCGGACGCGTGAGCGTCCGGAGAAATAAGTGTTAAAGCAAGAAGCCACATCGTGGCGACACGTAAAAAACCGCTACATTTGCACACAATTATTAACCTAAAACCATTAACCGATATGGCAAACACCTATTTTCAACTCTACATTCATCTCATCTTTGCTGTCAAAGACCACAAATCAATGATAAAAGAAGAACATAGAGAAAACATACAAAAGTATATTACAGGAGTTGTAACCAACAATCATTGCAAATTATATGCTATTTATGCAAATCCCGACCATATCCATATCTTGATTTCCATAAGACCCACAACCAATATATCATTCCTTGTACGAGATATTAAAGCTAATTCTTCAAAATATATTAATGAAAACAATCTTACCTCCCGTCAATTTAATTGGCAAAGCGATTATGGAGCATTCAGCTATTCCCATTCTCACGTTGATGCTGTTTGTCAGTATATCCATAATCAGCCGTTGCATCATAAGAAAAGAAGTTTTAGAGATGAATATTTGGATTTTCTAAAGAAATTCTCGGTTGATTATGATGAGCGTTATATGTTTAATTGGATAATGGATTAACATCCCGCCACGATGTGGCTCCTATTGGAAGTTGCGCTCATTCCCCGGACGCTCACGCATCCGGCTATGAACATTTTGCCGCTAATGCGGCGAAAACGAGAAAGATATAACATCTCAATTTTTTAGAAAATAATAGGGC
>DAIREI010000346.1:0-2586 GCA_036795675.1 Bacteroidales bacterium | reverse complement strand
TCGCAGCCACAACCAGCAGGCAATAGAACCTGCCCATATTATGAAAGCTGTACTGGAAGAGGGAGAGAGCGTTACCAACTTCATTTTCCAAAAGATGGGGATTAATCCTCAGAACTTTAATGCGGTGCTCGACCGCGAAATAGAGTCTTATCCCAAAGTATCGGGCGCGGAGCCTTACCTGAGTCGCGAATCCAACGAGGTACTTCAGAAGGCGGTGGATATCAGCAAGAAATGGGGCGACCAATATGTTTCTATCGAGCCGATAATCATGGCCTTATTCGAAGTGAAATCGCCTGTATCCAACATGATGAAAGACGCGGGAGTGACCAAGAAAGAGCTGGAAGCGGCCATCCAAGAGCTAAGAAAAGGCAATAGCGTAACTTCCCAATCGGCCGAAGAGACCTATCAGGCGCTATCAAAATACGCTATCAACCTGAACGAGAGAGCCAGAGCGGGCAAACTCGACCCCGTAATCGGACGCGACGAGGAGATTCGCCGCGTGTTGCAGATATTGAGCCGCCGTACTAAGAATAATCCCATACTAATAGGCGAACCCGGGGTGGGGAAGACCGCCATTGCCGAAGGGCTGGCGCACCGCATAATACGGGGCGATGTGCCCGATAACCTGAAGTCGAAGCAAATCTACTCGCTCGACATGGGGGCATTGGTGGCCGGAGCCAAATACAAAGGCGAGTTTGAAGAGCGATTGAAGTCGGTAGTGAACGAAGTAACGGCTTCCGACGGCGAAATCATCCTCTTTATCGACGAGATACATACCTTGGTGGGCGCTGGCAAAGGCGAGGGTGCCATGGATGCGGCCAATATACTGAAGCCTGCGCTGGCACGTGGCGAACTGCGTGCGATAGGGGCGACTACCCTTGATGAATATCAGAAGTACTTCGAGAAAGATAAAGCATTGGAACGCCGTTTCCAGACTGTGATGGTGGACGAGCCGAGCGAGGCCGATGCCGTGTCTATCCTTCGGGGGCTGAAAGAGAAATACGAAAACCACCACAAGGTGCGTATCAAAGACGAAGCCATTATTGCGGCCGTGCAACTCTCATCGCGCTACATTACCGACCGCTATTTGCCCGACAAAGCCATCGACCTGATGGACGAGGCTGCCGCCCGACTTCGGATGCAGGTGGATTCCGTCCCCGAATCGTTGGACGAAACCAGCCGTAAGATTACGCAATTGGAGATTGAACGCGAGGCGATTAAGCGCGATGGAGATACAATCAGAACAGAAACGCTCGACAAAGAGATTGCTGACCTGCGCGAAGAAGAATCGCAACTGCGAGCCAAGTGGCAATCGGAGCACGACATAATCAATAAGATACAGCAGAATAAGATAGACATAGAAGACCTGAAATATCAGGCCGAGCGGGCCGAACGCGAAGGCGACTATGGCAAGGTGGCCGAGTTGCGCTATGGCGCTGTTCGTCAGAAAGAAGAAGAAATTGCCAAATACGAGGATGAACTGAATCAAATGCAGGGCGATAAGGCCATGATAAAGGAGGAAGTGGATGCCGACGACATCGCCGACATCGTTTCCCGTTGGACGGGCGTACCCGTGGGGAGGATGCTACAGAGCGAATCGGAGAAGTTGCTTCACTTAGAGGACGAGCTACACAAGCGCGTGGTGGGGCAAGATGAGGCCATTGCCGCTGTATCGGATGCCATACGCCGCAGCCGTGCGGGCTTGCAAGACCCCAAGCGTCCCATCGGGTCGTTCATCTTTTTGGGTACTACAGGAGTAGGTAAAACAGAGTTGGCCAAGGCTTTGGCCGAATACCTTTTCAACGACGAGAATATGCTTACGCGTATCGACATGAGCGAATATCAGGAAAAGTTCAGCGTTACGCGCCTCATCGGTTCGCCTCCCGGATACGTAGGTTATGACGAGGGCGGACAATTGACCGAGGCCGTACGGCGCAAGCCTTATTCGGTGGTGCTGTTCGACGAGATAGAGAAGGCCCATCCCGACGTGTTCAATGTGCTGCTTCAGGTGTTGGACGACGGCCGCTTGACCGACAACAAGGGTAGGCTGGTGAACTTCAAGAACACCATTATCATCATGACTTCCAATATGGGGTCTAACATTATCCGCGAGAACTTCGAGCAGATGACGGACGAGAATCGCGAGAAAATAATAGAGGATACCAAGCAGGAAGTCTTGGGACTTTTGAAGACAACCATACGCCCCGAGTTCCTTAATCGGATAGATGAGATAATCATGTTTACACCGCTCGATGAGAGTGAGATAAGGGAAATTGTAGAATTGCAATTGAATAACATTAGCAAGCAATTGGAAAGCAATGCGATAGACATACAATTTACCGATGCTGCCGTAGCATTGATAGCCGACGAGGGTTACGATCCGCAGTTTGGCGCCCGCCCCGTAAAGCGTGTAATTCAGCGTGAAGTGCTCAATCCGCTGTCGAAAGACATACTGGCGCACAGCATCAACCGCGAGAAACCGATTATAGTAGACGCAACGGGTAATCAGCTTATATTTAACAACTAACAAAGATAAATGAAAGAAGAACTAAAAGTAAATAAGGCAAAAAAGAAGACGCCGCTTAG
>DAIREI010000345.1:0-2590 GCA_036795675.1 Bacteroidales bacterium | reverse complement strand
AAATGGTTTCTTCCGGAATACCAAGCCGTTTTTATGTTGTGGTTCGTCGATAAGTAGCCTGCCAGGCGCTCTACTTCCTTGGGCGAAGCATCCCCACCCATAAAGCATACGCAGGTAATTCCTTCGCGGTAGGTAGCCAGCAGAAGGCGAAGCGCCTCTTCGTCGAGCACCTCTCCCCTATCCTCTCGCAAGTGCGGGCTATGGCAGCCCCGGCAGCGATGAGGGCAACCGGCAAGATTGAGCGCTAACGTAATCTCGCCGGGAACCTCCTGAAATACTATATCATAACTGGCCAGGCGTAGCATAATGGCGTTGTGCGGCTTCTACCTGCCGGGGTTGTGAGAAATTGCTTACGCGCTTCATATAACCGATAATACGGGTCAGGTAGTCGAGGTTTTTGCTTTGACATTCGGGGCAAAGCTGCAGGTTGTGCTTGGTAATGTGTCCGCAGTCGTTGCACACGGTGTTGGGCACATTGAAGGTAAAATAGTTGCATCCTTCTTTAGCAGCCACGCGCAAGAGTTGTTTGTATTGCTCCTTGCTCAAGTGCTCGTCTAAGTTGAGATGCAGGGCCGAACCACCGGTAAGGTGTTCGATGTACTTCTTGCCGTGCAGGCGGAACTTGTCCAATATATTCAACGATTTATCTTCTACAATGTAAAAATAGCTGTTGTAACAGTCGCGGTTTACCGTATATCCGTCGCGCTTGTCCCATTTGGCGTGCTTCACTCCCACGTTCTCGGCGGGAATCATTTCGCAGTTGAACATCACCTCTTTGGTGCGGTACTTCTTGTTATAGTCTTCTATCAAGCCCAATATCTGCTGTACAAACTCCGTATAGCGGGGGTTATCGTTGATCTCGATGCCCAGAAATTCAGCCGCTTCCACCAGCCCGTTTACTCCTATGGTAAGGTATTGACGTCCCATATTGATATAGCCGGCATCAAACAGGGGCAGCATGCCCTTCTCCTGCATATACTTCAGGTTGTCGTTGTAAGCCATTTGTACTTTATGCACCAGGTCTACCACTTCTTCCAGGAAGAACAGGTAATGCGTACCGTGCTTAACCGAATGCTGAATGCAACGATTCAGGTTGATGGTCAACACACTCTTTGAGCCTGTGGATACTCCTCCGGCTCCCAAAGTATAACTGAATCCGTTGTCTTGTATCTCGTTGCGCAAGCGGCAGCAACTACTCAGCGAGTCGGCATTGTCGCTGATATAGGTAAAGAAGGAGTGGCCTTCGGCATACATTTCGGCCGTAAAGTCGCCGTATTCTTTATCTTTGGCGTCGCCGTTCTCGGTAAGCAAAGCCATGGTTTCTACGGGGAAGGTCAATACGGTACGGGTACGTTCTCTATTAAACCATTTCATAAAGCGCTTTTGCAACCAGTTGAGCGAATCCCAATGAGGTTTGCTCCCGTTGGGGAAGACGAAATTCTCGAACAAGCTTTCGAAGTAATAGCGGTCGTAGTAAGAGATGTTCCAGAATACGGCCTGAAAGTTGCGTGCTCCCGTGGGTTGATTGATAGAATAGACGATCTGCTCGAAGTAATCGGTGAGTACCTTATCTAATGAACGTTGCTTATTCGACAGGTCAACCACTCTATCGGGGTCGAGATAATAGTCATCTCCAAATTCCAATCCTATGAAGTAGTTCATATACATCAGGAATTCGGGCGTGGCGCAAGCGCCGCTCAACATACTCGACACCATAAACACCATATTGATAAAGCCGCCGCAGAACGACTTGAGGTTGGTGGGCGCCTTGGAGTTGCCGCCGATGGAAGTTGTTCCGCCGATAAGCCAGGGATACATGGTAATGCTGGCGCAGTAGTTGGCCAGGCTGGTTTCGTCGTTCTTATAGATATAATGACTATTGAGCAGGTCGATATATTTGTCCGAAACCTCTTTGCCGTACATCTCTTTCAGGCGGTCGGTAAGCATCCGGCGGTTGAGGCGAATAAAGTTCGATTTGGGCAATTCGCCGATAAGCGTAGCCATATTCTTATTCTCAACGTTGGCATTGGCGTCGAACTTGCTGCCCGTGGCTGCATTCTGGGCATCGCAATAGTCCATCAAAAAGTTAAGTTTATCGCGCACCTCGCGGTCTTCCAGGTGCTTTTGCCTATACAGCATATACGATTTGGCTACTGCGTAATAGCGCTCGGCCATCAGCGCTACCTCTACCTGGTTTTGCACTTCCTCTACGGTTATACCGTCGCGAATGCTTACGCGCGACAAGATGTTGGTTATCACATCTTCTGTGGCAAAGCTGCCCACCGACAAGAAGGCCTTGGCTATCGCGCTCTTAATCTTTCCGATAGAAAAAGATTCCTTCTTCCCGTCTCTTTTTACGATAAATAATTCCATGAATTTGACTATCTTTAAGTGTGTAATTTAATCAAAACTATACACGGACAAAGGTATGTAATACTATTTACATATTATCACATTTATTGGGATGCGGCGCTGCCTCGAGGAAGTTTGGACCAGTAAAGTGAATCACAGCTAACCCAGCATCGGGGAAAATTTTGGGTAGCAACTCATTTGTAGCGGTAATCCTTGTCTAAAAAAACCACGATTAGGG
>DAIREI010000344.1:0-2602 GCA_036795675.1 Bacteroidales bacterium | reverse complement strand
GCAATTTTATCTTGACCTTTTCGTATTTTGATACTACATGTTTCGTTTGTATAATCAATAAAATTTAACAACAGGGCAAAAAGGAACTAATCGATAAACCCTTAAGAAAACGCCCAAGGGAGCCCCCGCCGCACAAATACGAGAAGCTGCAAGAACACGTTTGTCGTACTTGACAATGCCTCCTCCGTCTATCGCAATCTGCCTGTATCTGTTAGGAGTCATCTCTTCTGCGGCGTTTTTTTGTCAAAATAGAGGTCTCCGATTTTGGTAGGCAATAAAAGATCTTTAATGGTTTTCACTATCCGCATCAAGTTTGCTTCGGTGAGTTGAGTGCCCGAAGGCAGGCAGAGACCTTGATTGAAAAGGTCCTCGCTAAGCGTATCGCCGTAATAGGGGCAATCGCAGAAGATGGGTTGTTTATGCATGGGCATCCACACGGGGCGCGATTCGATGTTAGCCTCTTCCAAGGCTAAGCGTACTTGTTCGCGGTCGACCCCGCCGGTTTGTTCTTTGTCTATCAAGATTGCAGTCAGCCAGTAATTAGAGAAGAAGTCGGCATTGGGTTCCGTATGGAAGGATATGCCGGGGATGCCTTCCAGATGCTCGCGGTAGAAACGGTTGTTCCATCGGCGGCGCTCTACACGCTCGTCCAATGCTTCCATCTGTCCCCGTCCCACTCCGGCCACGATATTACTCATCCCGTAGTTATAGCCGATTTGCGAGTGTTGATACCAAGGCGTATTATCGCGTGCCTGCCCGGCCAAGAAGCGGGCTTCGCGGATGTCTTCTCCATTGTTGGAGAGCAGCATGCCACCCGCCGAACCGGTCACAATCTTGTTGCCGTTGAAGGAGAGGATAGATAGATCGCCGAAAGCGCCGCAGGATTGTCCTTTGTAAGCTGAGCCTAACGACTCGGCAGCATCCTCCAACAAGCGGATGTCGTATTTCTTTGCGATAGCCGTAATCTCGTCTGCCTTAGCGGGCATCCCGTAGAGGCCGACCCAAATAATGACTTTGGGTTTGCGGCCTTTATCTATGCAGTCGATAATCGCCTCTTCTAAATAATCGGGTGAGATATTCCAAGTATCTGCCTCGCTGCCCACCAGCACCGGACGTGCCCCGACGTAGGCTACCGGGTTGATTGTTGCCGCGAAGGTCATGTCCTGGCAAAGCACGATGTCATCTTTGCCCACGCCCATAAGCAGTAAGGCCAGATGTAGCGCCGCCGTACCCGAACTCAAGGCCAACACCTTTCTGCCCGAGCCGACAAACTGTTCAACGTCGCGCTCAAAGCCCGTTACATTGTCGCCCATGGTGGTCACCCAGTTCTTATCTAAGGCGTCCTTTATATAATCCAGCTCCCGTCCCGAAAGGTGGGGCGGCGATAACCATATTCTATCTTGCTTCATCCTAATTGCTTGTTAATCATTACCCATAAATATCTCCATCGTAACACCCTCTGATGCGTTAATGTCCGATTTCTTAAAGACCTTCTTTATCGTTAGCCAAATAATCTTCGCGTCTAACAAGAACGACAAGTGGTCTACATACCAAACGTCGTAGTTGAACTTTTGTTCCCACGAGATGGCATTACGGCCATGTACCTGCGCCCAACCCGTGATGCCGGGGCGCACTTCGTGACGGCGCATCTGCTCGGCAGAGTAGCGGGGCAGGTATTCCACCAGCAGAGGGCGAGGGCCGACCAAGCTCATGTCGCCCTTGAATACATTGATGAGTTGAGGTATTTCGTCCAGTGAAGTGGCACGGACTATCTTGCCGACAGGGGTAATGCGCTCTGCATCGGGTAAGAGGTTGCCTTCGCTGTCGCGCTTGTCGTTCATGGTTTTGAACTTGATTATGCGGAATATCTTCCCGTTTTTGCCCGGCCGTGGCTGTATGAAGAAAACCTTCCCGTTGTTGGCAAAGAAAAGAAACCCCATGGTAATGAGGAGTAGGGGAGACAGCACAATAAGCGTCCCGGCAGAGATAATGAGGTCGAGCGTTCGTTTGATAGAATATTTGTAGCTAAATATCTTCATTAATCGTTGTAAAAATATAATTGTCGTCGTACTCTATTCCGAAATCTTGTAATATCTTTTTATATTCATCTGTAAATGATCGTTTCTTATGATGTTCCTCTTGCTTTTCAATATAATCTATCACCTTCGTTAATTGTGATTTGCTATATGAGAAAGCACCATAGCCTTCTTGCCAAGAGAAGCGTCCTCTTGTCAACTTATTTTGATTTATCCAAACGGAACTATCGCGTTTTACAATTTGCATCAGTGCTGAGAGGGATTGAGTAGGTCTAAATCCAAACAAAACATGGATATGGTCTGCCGTTCCACCTATGGATAAAACTTTGTGTCCTTGATTTTGAATTATACCAACAATATATTGGAGCAATCGGTTTTTTCAATTATTATTGATCAAGGACATTCTATTTTGTACTGCAAAAACAGCATGAATGTGAATTTGCATATATGTATTTGCCATACTATTTGTTGCATTCCTATGGAATGCCATTAAGGTTTTGTATTTGTTTTTTACCGAGCTTCTATTTCTAACGAATGAGAAAGCTTACAATCTTGTTCTGAGTGAA
>DAIREI010000343.1:0-2618 GCA_036795675.1 Bacteroidales bacterium | reverse complement strand
GCCAGCCGCTACCAGAATCATATCGCGAACCAAATCCACTCCCGTGCACTCTTCCGTCACGGGATGTTCCACTTGTAAGCGGGTGTTCATCTCCAGGAAGTAGAAGTTCTGGTCTTTGTCCATCATAAACTCCAATGTTCCGGCGCTGTAATACCCAATCTTCTTGCAAGCATCCACGGCAATCTTCAGCAACTTCTCGCGCGTTTCGGGAAGAACAAACGGCGACGGCGCTTCTTCTATCACTTTCTGATTGCGCCGCTGGATGGAGCATTCGCGTTCGTACAGGTGAATGACATTTCCGTATCGGTCGCCCAATATTTGCACTTCTATGTGATGCGGATTTTCGATGTACTTTTCAATGTAGACGGCATCATTCCCGAAAGCATTCCCGGCTTCCGATTTCGACATGCGGAGCGCCCCTTCCAATTCGCTTTCGTCACGAACCAGTCGCATCCCTTTTCCTCCTCCGCCGGCAAGCGCTTTCAGCATAATCGGATAACCGACCTCGTTGGCCACTTTTCGGGCTTCGTCGAGATTGGCAACGGGGTCTTTCGTCCCGGGGACGATGGGCACGCCGGCTTCGCTCATTATCTTGCGGGCTTCGGTCTTGATGCCCATCTTGGCAATGATATCGGCGCTCGGTCCGATAAAGACAACACCTTCGTCTTCGCATCGCCGGGCAAAGTCGGCATTTTCAGATAAAAAGCCGTAACCCGGATGAATGGCTGCACCCGTCTTTTTGGCTATCTCGAATATCAAATCGGGCTTTAAATAAGAGGTATCGTCTTCATCCTCCGAGATACAATAGGCCTCTTCTGCATAGCGTACATGCAGCGCTCCGCGGTCTACATGGGTATAGATGGCTATGGTGGGGATATTCATTACGCGGCAGGTGCGGAAAATCCGCATGGCTATTTCGCCTCTGTTAGCTACTAATACTTTCTTTATCATAGTATTCGATGTATTAAAGGGGTAAATTACAATGCTTCCGGGCCGGATTGGATTGACGCTTATTGGCCAGAAGTTCGAAGCTGCGTATCAATCTTGAACGGGTGATGGCCGGTTCAATAATCTCATCAATATAGCCTAATTCGGCAGCACGATAGGGGTTGGCAAATTTGTCGCGATAGTCGTCTTGCAGTTCTTTCCGTTTGCTTTCCACATCTTTGGCATTGGCCAATTCTTTACGGAAGAGGATATTCACGGCTCCGTCGGCTCCCATTACGGCAATCTCGGCCGTGGGATAGGCAAAGTTTATATCGCCCCTTATATGCTTGGAACTCATCACATCATAAGCCCCTCCGTAAGCTTTACGGGTGATTACCGTCACTTTGGGGACGGTGGCTTCGCAATAAGCATACAACAGTTTGGCTCCATTGCGGATGATTCCCTCGTATTCCTGATTCACACCCGGCAGGAAACCCGGAACGTCCACAAGCGTAAGAATGGGAATATTGAAGGCATCGCAAAAGCGTACGAACCGCGCCGCTTTCACCGAGGCATTGATGTCCAGCGTCCCGGCCAGGGCGTTGGGTTGGTTGGCCACCACGCCAATTGTTTTTCCGTTCAGGCGGATATAGCCGATTACGATGTTCTTGGCATAATCTTCCTGTACCTCGAAGAAGTTATTGTCGTCGGCTACCGAAACAATCAGGTCTTTTATATTGTAGGGCGTGTTCGGATTGGTTGGAATCAGGTCGTTAAGTCCTTTATCCGTCCGGTTAGGACTGTCCGTAGTCGGCACAAAGGGTGCTTCCTCCATATTGTTGCTCGGAAGGAAAGACATCAGCTCCCTTATTTTCATAATACAATCGATGTCGTTTTCGGCAGCAAAATGCGCCACACCCGATTTGGACATGTGAATATCGGAGCCGCCGAGTTCGTTTTTCGTCACCTCTTCCTGTGTCACGCTTTTCACCACATCAGGCCCGGTAATAAACATGTAGCTGGTCTCTTTCACCATAAAATAAAGTCGGTAAGGGCAGGGGAGTAAACTGCGCCGCCGGCACAAGGCCCCATTATGGCGCTGAGTTGCGGCACAACGCCCGAAGCCAACGAGTTTCTCAAAAAGATTTCGGCATATCCGGCCAACGACCGTACACCTTCCTGAATGCGGGCGCCTCCCGAATCGTTCAGTCCTATTACGGGCGCTCCCAACTCCATAGCCATATCCATAATCTTACAAATCTTCTTGGCATAAGTTTCAGACAATGCGCCTCCGAAAACGGTAAAGTCTTGTGCGAATACAAAAACGGTGCGGTTACCGATTAACCCGTAACCGGTCACCACGCCGTCGCCGAGTGGTTTTTGTTTTTCAAGTCCGAAGTCATAACATTGGTGTGTCATGAATTTGTCTACCTCTACAAAAGTTCCTTTTTCAAGCAAAAGATCGATGCGTTCGCGGGCAGTCAATTTCCCCGCTACATGCTGTTTTTCGATTCTTGCTTCACCTCCTCCCAGCTCTGCCCGGAGGTTCATTTCCTTCAATTCTTCCAGTTGTTCTTTCATCTCTTATTAAATTAAATGCATATCGAATGTCTGTTTTTGCTGCTAAAATGTAGTTGTTTTTCTAAATAAGTGGCAGAATAATCAACAAATATAGATTATTATTTAATAAA
>DAIREI010000342.1:0-2621 GCA_036795675.1 Bacteroidales bacterium | reverse complement strand
ATAAAGAATAGGGCAATAAGTAATATGAACACCGCTCTCTCTCTTTTCAAGCGGTTCTCGCTGTTTGCCAGGTCTTTCTGGAAGTTCTCCATCTCAAACTTTACGCGGTTGTTCTCGAAGTTCACCAGATTGGTAAGTCTACTCAGTGAGTCTTTGGCTAAGACCATCGAATCCTTATAAGAATAAGCGGTTTGGTATTGCCTGTCAGAGAAGTAAGCCTGCGAGAGTTGTTCGAATACATCGATACGGCTATTGATATTGGGGCTAGCCTCGACCGCCAGATGTGCATATCGGACGGCATCGTAAGGGTTATGCTCGGCATCGTGTATTTTGGAGAGAATGAGGTAGACATTCATCAGATGCTCGCGGTCTTTCATCTCCTGAATGTTGGGGATGATGCTCATCGCCATGCGTTTGGCTTCATTTAGATTCTCCGAAAGGAATACATTCTCTATCTCTGCCACCTTTACGTGGGTGAGGCTGTATTCGTCACCTTTGAGGTATTCTTTGGCAATATCCAGATACTCTTTGGCCTTGTCCACCTCCCCTTCTTTATTGAGGATAATACCCAGATTGGTAGCGCTGATGCCCATAATCATCGTGTCGCCGGCCGATTTGGCTTCATCATACACCTTTGCAAGATATTCGATGGCTTTGTCAGGGTTGCCATCCTTATAGTACATGATGCCGATGTTGATCATCGCATTCTTTTCGCTGTGTGCATCCAGGCTTTTCAATGCTATTTTATAGGCTTCGAGGAAGTTTTCCAGTGCATCTCCATAGTTCAAGACTTCTGAATAAATTATGCCAATGCCGTTGTAAGCAAGGAACAACTGCCTGTCCCAATTGTTGTTGGCTGCAATCAACTTGGCTTCGAAGAGCATATCAAGCCCTTCGGTATAATTCTTGTTCTTGACGTTTTCAATGGCAGTCTTAATTCTTTCTTCGCATTGCTCCCTGGTCTCAATAACTCCGAAACTCTTAATGGGAATAAGAATCAGTAAGAAGAGAAGAGTGAATTTATATCGTATTTTAGCAAAAGTCATCGTAAAGCAATCATATTCTAAGCACAAAGGTAATAATTTCTTACGAAATAACAGCATTCATTACTCACCCTTCGTTGAAGACAACATTCCGCAAGCCGCTTGGATGTCTTCGCCGCGTGAGGCGCGTATAGTAGCGGTTATGCCTTTGGCTGTTAAGAAATCGCGGAAGGGAATCATCTTTTCCGTATTAGTAGGGGGAAGATTTATGCCGGGTAGTTGGTGGTACTTGATTAGGTTCACCCGGCAGGGGATGCCGGTCAATAGGCGGGCAAGGTCTTTCGCGTGTTGCAAATCGTCGTTCAAGCCTCCGAACAGGATGTATTCAAACGATACCCTGCGCTGGTGGGCAAAATCGTATTGACTTATCAAATCCACCACCTCTTTGATGGGATAGGCTTTCTCTACCGGCATCAGCGACAGGCGCTCGTCATGGTAAGGTGAGTGAATGCTGATGGCCAAGTGGCAGCTACTCTCTTCAATAAATCGTTTCAACCCGGGAAATAAACCTATGGTAGAGACGGTTATCCGTTTCGGACTCCAGGCAAAGCCATAATCGGCAGTAAGTATCTCCAATGCTTTCAGCAGGTTATCGAGATTATCCATCGGTTCGCCCATTCCCATCACCACTATGTTAGTTAATTTATCCACTTCGGGCAGCGAGAGTATCTGATTCATGATGTCGGCCGTGGTAAGTTGCCCCGAAAAACCTTGCTTGCCGGTCATGCAGAAGAGACAATTCATCTTGCAACCCACTTGCGACGAGATACAAAGCGTAGCACGCTCTTTATCGGGGATATATACCGCCTCAATGGGTTTATTCTCTTTTACGAGAAAGAGGTATTTAATTGTTCCGTCGGTCGATTCTTGTTTGTTTATGTAATCACTTTTTCCTACCTCGTATTGTTGTTTCAGGCGTTCGCGATGTGTTTTGGAGATATTGGTCATCTCGTCGATAGACGATATATTCTTCTTATACAACCACGAAGCCAACTGTGCAGCCGTAAAGCCGGGCATATCCAAGTCGGTAACGATGGCCTTCAGTTCATCTATGGTTTTTCCTATTAGTGGGGTCTTATTCATTTATAATATTCGGTTCAATAAAGCAACGAAGGTACGACAAAAGGCTTAAATGGCAAAGAGTACGTAGATTCTCTTTGGTTATTAACTTTTTATGTTATATATTTGCCGGCAGTAAACACTAAACTCACTATCATGAAAAGACGTAAATTCTTCCGTGCATTAGCCGTAGGCGGGGCAGGCGCAGTACTTATGCCCGTTATTAAAGCGGCTCCGGCTCCCTTATTATCCATGGATAATGAAAAGCCTTCTACCAATATCGCAGATGCGCTTGCAATTCCCCGAAATCAGAACTCTATGCCCGGGAAGTACCCCGGGAAAGTAGTAAAAGCAATGAGTGATAACTGTATTGCAGACGGCAAACCGGCAGAAGTAGCCGCCTACGAAATGGTTAAAACTTGTATGTTGAACCTCACCGGAGAGACCGACCTGAAGAAGGCTTGGTTGCAATTCGTCACTCCCGAAGACGTAATCGGAATAAAGGTGAACCCGATAGGC
>DAIREI010000341.1:0-2635 GCA_036795675.1 Bacteroidales bacterium | reverse complement strand
GGGGACTTTGTAAGTCGCAGAAACTTTATAGCCCCCCTTCAGGGGGTTGGGGGCGAAAAAAGGAGTAGCAAAAAAATTAACCATTGAACAAAAAGTTCGACATAGCCCGAATTAGCCGTGAGCATCCGATACTGCTCACCGATAGCCGGTCGATATCCGACCCGGCCGATTCGTTGTTCTTTGCCTTGAAGACGGCGCATAACGACGGCCACCGCTATATCCTCGACCTCTACGAGAAGGGCGTGCGCCGGTTTTTGGTGCAACACGACTTCTTGGGCATGGACGCCATCTCCGATGCTACCTGCTATTGGGTAGACGATACCCTGCTCGCCTTGCAGGAAGTGGCGGCTTATCACCGTAAGCAGTACAATATACCGGTTATCGGCATCACGGGCAGTAATGGGAAGACCATCGTTAAGGAGTGGCTGTACCAACTATTGCATGACGAACTTTCTATCGTCCGTTCGCCACGGAGCTATAACTCGCAGACGGGGGTGCCGCTTTCGGTGTGGCAGTTGAACAAAGAAACCGAGTTGGGAATCTTCGAAGCCGGTATTTCCTTGCCCGGCGAGATGGAGCGCCTGCAATCCATCATCCTGCCTACCATTGGGATATTTACTACCTTGGGCGAAGCACATCAGGAGAATTTCTACTCGCGGGAAGAGAAGTGTTTGGAGAAACTCCGTTTGTTTGAAACCTCCGATGTTATCATTTACAACGAAGACCAAGCGCTGGTAAAGTATTGCACCGAACAGAAAGGTTGGCAGGATAAGACCTTCTCCTGGTCGCAGAAAAATACCCAAGCCAACCTCTATATCACTACGATAGATAAGAATATCGACCATACCACCATCAGTTTCCGTCCCCCGCGGGGTTGCGTAGTGGAAGAGACGGATTGCACCATACGTATCCCTTTCACCGACGATGCTTCTATTGAGGATGCCATCCATTGCCTGGCTTCGGTGTTTTATCTCTATCCTTATTTCAACGACTTGGGACGTTTTGCCAAGCTCGATCCGGTAGCTATGCGATTGGATGTAAGCCGGGGAATACATAATAATACCCTGATTAACGACACGTATAACTCCGATGTCAACTCCCTCTCTATCGCCCTGGATTTCCTGTCGCGCCGCTCGGCCGACAAGCAGTTGAAGCGGGTGTTGATACTCTCCGATATATTGCAGTCGGGCATGGTTCCTGCCGCCTTCTACCGCAAAGTAGCCGAATTGGTTACGCAAAAAGAAGTGCAACACATTATCGGTATCGGCCCCAACCTGATGTCGCACTCCAACCTCTTCTCTATGGAGAAAGAGTTCTATCCGAGTACTGACAGCTATTTGGAGTCGGGACGTTGGCGCGCATTAAAAGACAGCATCATCTTAATAAAAGGTTCGCGTAAGTCGCGCTTCGAGCGCATCTCGGAGCAATTGGAAGAGAAAGTGCATCAAACCGTACTCGAGGTTGACCTGGATGCGGTAATTCATAACCTGAAATATTTCCGCTCGAAGTTGAAGTCATCTACCAAAGTCATCTGTATGGTAAAGGCTTTCGGTTATGGGGTCGGCTCTTACGAGTTGGCTAAGACATTGCAGGAGCGCGGAGCCGATTATTTGGCGGTAGCATTGGCCGACGAGGGAGCAGAGCTTCGCCGCGAGGGCATTACCATGCCTATCATGATAATGAATCCCGAAGAGCACGCTTTCAATACGCTCTTTGAATACAACCTCGAGCCTGAGATTTACAACATGAATATGCTTGAGGCCATCATCCGCGAAACCGAGCGCCGGGGGATACTTGACTATCCCATCCATATCAAGCTCGATACCGGAATGAACCGTCTGGGCTTCAATGATAATGATATACCGCTTATCGCCCGCTTGCTCGAGAGCCGGACGGGGATAGAGGTGAAGTCGGTTTTCTCTCACTTGGCGGGAAGCGACTCTTCGCTCTTCGACGATTTTACGCATCAGCAAATCAATCTCTTTAAGGAAGAAGCGGCTGCGCTGGATAAGCTGTTGGGCTATAAAACCATGCATCACATCCTCAACTCGGCGGGTATCGAGCGATTCCCCCAGGCACAGTTCGATATGGTACGCCTCGGTATCGGCTTGTACGGCATATCCGTACTCGACCCTAAAGCCTTGTTGCCCGTAGCTACATTAAAGACACGCATCTTGCAGATAAGGGAAGTAAAACAGGGTGAGACCATCGGGTACAGCCGCAATGGCATCCTTGCTAAAAACTCCGTTATTGCCTGCCTGCCTATCGGTTATGCCGACGGGCTTGACCGCCGCCTGGGCAATGGGGTAGGGGAGGTGATTATCAACGGAAATAAATGCCCTACGGTGGGGAACATCTGTATGGATATCTGCATGGTTGACGTTACCGGTATCGAAGCCGCCGAGGGCGATGAAGCCATCATCTTCGGCGAGGAAATCGGAATCACCGACCTGGCCGGTCAACTGGGCACTATCCCTTATGAGATACTCACATCCATATCGCCCCGGGTAAAAAGGATATATTATAAGGAGTGAATAGAATTTATGTACGACAAAGAAGATAATAAAGAGAATTTAAGGATTCGTAATAGCACTGCTGAATTTTTAATATTCCAACTTCAGGAAAGAGAAGAAGG
>DAIREI010000340.1:0-2670 GCA_036795675.1 Bacteroidales bacterium | reverse complement strand
ATACTACGGCCGATATTATGAAGGTATTGGCCCGGAATCTTCAAAAGCGGAGGTTGGAGAAAGGAATCTCCCGTAACACGCTGTCGGAGTTAAGCGGCGTTCCTGCCGCCACAATCGCCAAGTTCGAGCAGAAACACAGCATTTCTTTATCTTCTTATGTAGCATTGGCTAAAGCATTGGGTTATACCAAAGACATCAAAGAGTTACTCTCAGAACCGCTTTATAGCACTATGGAAGAATTAGATACCATTCACAAAAACAAAAACCGAAGAAGAGGAAACCGTCTATGAATAAAATTAATAAACTATCAGTATTGTTTCGCGAGCGCAAAGTGGGCAATCTATCTATGAATCACGACAATGCGCGTTGTGTATTTCAGTATGATAAAGACTGGCTGGCTTCGGGCTTTCCCATTTCTCCTTTGGACTTACCCTTAAATTCCGATTTATTTATCGCCGACCCCCAACCTTTTTGGGGGAATTTCGGCATATTCGAAGATAGTCTTCCCGATGGGTATGGCCGTTATCTGCTGAGCCGCTTATTGCGAAAACAAGGCATAGACGATAGCTCGCTTACCCCTGTTCAGCGGCTTAGCATTGTAGGGAAAGCAGGCATGGGGGCATTATCTTATATTCCCGAATCGCTTGTAGGCGAAGAGAAAGCCCTACCCGAACTGGATTATATGCAACAACTTGCACTCGAAGTGTTATCGGAGAAAACGGATATTGGCGCAGATATTCTTTATTTCAACAGTGGCAATTCAGGAGGATGCCGCCCCAAATGTTTATATAATGACGATGAGGGGGCATGGCTGGTTAAGTTCCGTCATACCTACGACCCGCAAGATATGGGAGAGATGGAGTTGCTCTATAATGAGGTTGCCCGCCAATGCGGAATAGAAGTTCCGGACTTTAAGCTGATTCAAGGTAAGTACTTTGCAAGCAAACGATTTGATATAGAGCATGGTAAGCGGTTACATATCGCTACCGCCGGGGCATTACTCAACGAATCCATCCACAACCCCAAGTTGGATTATAAAACCTTATTGCATCTTACCGGATACCTTACTCAAGAGGAAGCGCAAGTAGAAGAGATGTTTCGCCGAATGGTATTCAATGTACTTACAGACAACAAAGATGACCACGCCAAGAACTTTAGCTTTATTTGTCGTGACGGCAAATGGTCGCTCTCTCCGGCCTACGACTTAACACATAGTACCGAAGGCTATCATGGCGAACATGCTACATCGGCGAATAACAACGGCTTGCCCACTACAGAAGACATGCTTGTCGTAGGTGAGTCAATCCGCATCTCCCGTAAAAAGGGGATGGAGATAATCGAATCAATAAGGGAGATATGCACGCTTCACCACCTTCCCCCTATATCCATTCGCTGATAGAACATATATCCCGTCGGCCAAACGGCTGCAATCGATACGATTTGTTCCGATGCTAAGAGCGTGGGATGCCACCACCCTACCCTGCAAATCGCAGATACTTACGGTTTCCCGGCGGGATGAGGCGAGTATCAGGTAGTCTTTTACGGGGTTGCTAAGCAGGCGGATTACCGGTTCTTCTTGGTTTATTGAGGGGATAGAGACCGGCCCGGCCTCAGGGTGCAGGTCTTTGGCTCCGCTTATCTCGGTAGAGGATTCGCCCAACGAACCGCAAGTCTGGTTGACGGCCGTATACACCTTCACGAAGTGTATCTTATCCAGATGCACCGGATTACCCTCGCCGTCCACCGCCCACTCGATATTCATCTCCGAGTCTTCATGGTCGTAAGGCTTATTATCGGCATAGCCCCAATCGTAAGGTTCTTGTATGTAGTAGCGGTTGCCGCCCTGCTCTACAATGGAGTAATTGTCGGCTAGGCGGGCGCCGGAATAAGTAAGCGTCTCATCGTCCAACCATTCCGGCCAATAAGCTTGGGTATGAAAGGTGTTCCGATATACATAGCCTGTATTGCCTTTGTTATCTTCCCAGCGAATATCTTCCGTATCGCCGGCAGGCTTGTAATAGGTGATTGCGTAGTCGTGAATGGTGTCCTCGCTGTGGTATTTGCTACCCGCCAACTCGTACCATGCATCGTCGGGCAGGCCGTTGCCGTTGGCATCGTACGATACCATTACAATACCCGGCTCGCTGCTCCCGCCTTTCAATCCGCCCTCGAAGCCCGTTTCGGAAGGCAGGAAAGCATTTCCCCAGATAATAAAATCGTTCTCTCCCTCAACGTTCACTACCGGGTGGTCGAACCCGAAGATGATGTAGCCGCCCCAAGCCCCCAGCGATACCAAGCTGCGCTCGTCGCCTACGATATAGTTCTCCACCTCGCGAATCATATCTTCCTTAGTGAAACCCGGCTCATAGATAGGCGCATCGTTGACAAACTGCCCGGGAGCGGGACAGTAATCGTATACCTTATATATATAAGGAGAATATTCTTGAGCGATGACTGCCGTGATGCTCAAGAGGAATGCTGGTATGAATAATAGTTGCTTTCTCATGGTTTCAATGTTCCACCTCCCCCCCGTCCCCCTCCCAAGGAGGGGGTGTTTTCTCTTCCTCAACAGAATAAGAGAGAGGCTTGGTCTATCGGTTTATTGTTTATATATATGCTATTTATATTCTTTCATTTATTGATGAATCATGCTTTCTATGCTTCACCTGG
>DAIREI010000339.1:0-2676 GCA_036795675.1 Bacteroidales bacterium | reverse complement strand
CGTTATGCCGCCATGCGGCTATCTTTTTCTCACGCTTCACTTCCCGATAAACCATCCCACGGCCTGCTCGGAATACATTTTCGAGATGGGGATGTCGGGTACGCCTTCTTGTCCGAACTCGATGAATATGCCCGTTTTGGTGCGGCGCATCACTTGTACTTTGTCGAAGTTGACGATGTACGACCGGTGGCAGCGCATAAAGGGGGTGTGCTCGTACTGGGCTTCTATGGTTTTCATGGTGTTGCGCAGCATGTAGGCGGTAGTTTTTCCCTTGTTTATGTACCAGACCTTCACATAGTTGTCGGCCGATTCTACATACAGCAGGTTGTCGGCGGCAACGGAGAGTTTCAGCTCTCCTTTTTCGTCGCGGAAAGTATAAACACGGTCGGCGGCAAACTCCTTGCGGTCGTGATGCTCTATCTCTTCCAGCTTATGCGATTTGTTCATGTAAGAGAAATAGAGCTGTATGGCCGAGTAGGGCAGTATGATAATGAGGGCGGTATTGATAAACGACTCGCGGAAAACATCGAGAATATCGCGTTCGGGGTTGAGCTCGCAGGTATACAAGGTATAGAAGAGCGCCATAAAGAACAGTTCGAAGAATATCCAAGCCAGGTAGCTGCCGAGCGTAAGTTGATGCTTTCTTGTCCAATAATACATGATAATGCGGCTGATAACCACTACCAATATGCCGGTAAGGATAATGAGGCTGGAGAAGACGAAGAACTTAAAGTCCGATACATTGTACCACGACGAGGAACTGAACGGCTTGTAGATGTTTATAAATACCAGCGCGAAAACTGCTGTAAGCACAATCAGTCGTATCACGTTGCCCTTCTCGTTGATGTATGTAGGAATCTTTTCGCTCAGAAAGTTCATAAGCTATATTTTGTTTGCGCAAATATAATCAAAATTTATTTAGCTTATAGCCATTAGCTGTTAGCTGTTAGGGATTGCGCTTTGCGTAATCTTGAATCATTGAATTTTGAATCTTGAATTAATCGCATTTCGATTATTTTCGCCCCTCAAAACGAAATTTCGCCCCTCAAACGTCCTTTTTCTCCCAATCCATCAGCGAATGACCCATTTTTTTGCAAACGAGCAAAGCCTGTGTTTCTTTTGCAATGATTTCAAACGCATTTTATGGATTTCAAACAACGCATATCACGGCTCAAGGGTCTGTTTTCGCTTACGGCGCCCGCCTATATCGAAGAGAGCAAAATAGACATATTGCCCTTCTCGTTTCGCTTATCGCACAAGGCCCAAGCGGTGCGCGATATCCAGCAGCGGTTTGAGGGTACAGGCTTTTGTCCCCTCAGCGACGATCGCATCGAAGAGAACAAACGCTTCAATTACACCATATTCATGCCCGAAAGAAAGAAAAAATACAATAAGGCTATTCTTCTTTTACATGGACTGAACGAACGGGTTTGGGACAAATACCTTCCCTGGGCAGAATGCCTTGCCAAGAATACCGGCAAGCCCGTTATTCTTTTTCCCATTGCTTTTCATATGAATCGCGCTCCCGAACTGTGGAGCAATCCGCGCCGGATACTCCCCTGGGTGAAGGCGAGGAAAGAGGAATCGCCCGATACGCCCAATACCACTTTTGCCAACGTAGCCTTGAGTTCGCGTATAGCCAAAGACCCGCTTCGCTTCTCTTGCTCGGGCATAGAAACCATATTCAATATCGAGCAATTAATGAAGGAGATGAAAGAAGGAAAGCATCCGATGTTCTGCCACGATACAAGTGTAAATATCTTCGCCTACTCCATCGGCGCCATGGTATCGCAGGTGGCATTAATCGCCAACGAAGATGATTTATTTTCCGATACCAAGCTCTTTATGTTTTGCGGCGGCTCGCTTATGAGCGACATGAACGGCAGCTCACGCGATATTATGGACTCCGAGTCTTACCTTTACATGCAGCGCTATTATATGGAGCACTTCATCAATCACAGCACGGCGGTAGAAACGCCCAACACCGCCTCCCTTGCCGACTCTTTCCGCATTATGATACGCGAAGACCGTTACCAAAGCGAGCGAGAAGCGCTCTACAGCCGGCTCCGTAATCGCGTGCGCGCCCTCACTTTGCGCAAAGACAGCGTCATCCCCACCATAGGCGTAAAGAAAGCCTGCGGCAGCCACGCCGGGGTGATACTCGAGGAACTCGACTTCCCCTACCCATACACCCACCAAATCCCCTTCCCTACCATCGGTAAAGTGAGCGACAGCGCGGTAAACCATGCCTTTGCCTCGGTGTTTAGCCGGGCTTGCACATTTCTCTAACTAAATTTTCATTGATAGGCTTGCCGTGTAGCCGAGATAGGTTTGCGGGGGGCTCACATCAAAATCCGACTCCCAAAACGAAACCATGTAAGACTGTATAGAGCGCAATGCCTTTGCCGCCGTTCGCCACTTTGTCCGAAGGGGGCTTGGCAAAGTATATGCAATCCACACAAACCATATAGTTGTTTGCTGTGCAAGTGATGAAGCCGGGTTCTTGCCCCGACGCAGCGAAAGACGCTACGCCGAACCGTGGTAGTTCACCGGCAGCACGTTTATGTTGTTCAAATAGTAACCGCGCAAAAAATAACCATCAATCGCTTTGGAAATAATAAGACCACTTTTTTTCTGCCATTTCCACAGCGCCTAGCGGTTCATACTTATTGTTCT
>DAIREI010000338.1:0-2700 GCA_036795675.1 Bacteroidales bacterium | reverse complement strand
GCCCGCTATCGCCATCGAGCAGAAGGTGAATACACGCAACCCGCGCTCTACAGTTGGAACCTCCACCGAAGTATATGATTATATACGCTTGCTTTATGCCCGCATAGGCAAAACCATCTCCCCCATCTCGGGCGAGGAGGTACACAAGCATCAGGTGAGCGATATTGTCGACGAAATGCTGAAATATCCAGAAGGAACAAAGATCTCCTTGCTCACCCGCTTGGAGTCTAATGCTTCGCGCAGTATGCGAGACCAATTGGACATCCGATTGAAAGAGGGATTCTCACGCGTGGAAATCAACGACACCATATATCGTATCGACAGCATACTGGACGATAAGAAACTGATCAACGACAATCCCGTATATTTGCTGATTGACCGCGTAAGCGCCTCCGACGACCCGCAGGTAGTTTCGCGCCTGGCCGACTCTGCTGAGACCGCTTTCTACGAAGGACAAGGACGTTGCCTATTGCACATTTACACCGACCAGGGTATGGTTGTCAAGGAGTTCTCCGACAGGTTTGAGGCCGACGGTGTCAGCTTTGAGGAGCCTTCCGACCTGATGTTCAACTTCAATAGTCCGGCGGGAGCCTGCCCCTCCTGCGAAGGCTTCGGCAAAGTGTTGGGCATATCGGAGGACTTGGTTATCCCCAACCAATCCTTATCACTTTATGAAGATGCGGTAGTCTGCTGGAAAGGCGATAAGATGAGTGAATGGAAGCGCGACTTTATACGTAATTCCCGCCACAACTCTTTCCCTATTCATAAACCCTATTATGAATTGACTGATAAACAGAAAGACCTACTCTGGAACGGAGAGGGCGGCATCAACGACTTCTTCAAGTTTGTAGAAGAGAATACCTACAAGATACAATACCGCGTAATGATGGCGCGATACCGGGGCAAAACCCTGTGCCCGACATGTAAGGGTGGACGCCTGAAGCCTCAGGCATTGTACGTGAAAGTAGGAGGTAAAAACATTGCCGAGCTGGTAGAGTTACCCATAAGCCGGTTGAAGCATTTCTTCGATGAATTGGGCTTAAATGAGCAGGATAAGAAGGTTGCCAAGCGACTCTTGACCGAAATCAATACCCGCATTCAATTCCTGAACGACGTAGGTTTGGGCTACCTTACGCTCAATCGCCTGTCGTCTACCCTATCGGGCGGAGAGAGCCAGCGCATCAACCTGGCTACGTCGTTGGGAAGCAGTCTGGTCGGTTCGTTATATATATTGGATGAGCCGAGCATCGGCCTTCACTCCAAAGATACTGAATTGCTTATCAAAGTGCTGCGTCAACTTCAAGCCTTGGGCAATACGGTAGTGGTGGTAGAGCACGACGAAGAGATTATCCGGGCAGCCGACTACATCATCGACATCGGCCCTGATGCCGGACAATGGGGAGGTCAAGTAGTCTATCAGGGCGACATCGACCAATTAGACCCCAATGCCGATAGCTATACGGTGAAATACCTCACGGGTAAAGAGCAGATCAAGCTCCCCAAGAAGCGCCGCAAATGGAACAACTATATAGAAGTAAAAGGCGCCAGGGAAAACAACCTGAAGGGCATTAATGTGAAGTTCCCTTTGAATGTGATGACCGTAGTAACCGGCGTGAGCGGCTCGGGCAAGTCATCACTAGTGAGGGATGTCTTTTACAATGGGTTGAGACGCTACTACGACGACTCGAAAGAGCTTGGTGTGCAGGCACAAGGGATATCGGGCGATATGGACCTGATTACAGGCATTGAGTTTGTCGACCAGAACCCTATCGGGAAATCGTCGCGTTCCAATCCTGTTACCTACATCAAGGCCTACGACGAAATCCGTAAGCTCTTTGCCGAGCAACCTTTGGCCAAACAACTGCATTTCAGTCCGGCTTATTTCTCGTTCAATGTAGAAGGCGGCCGCTGTGAAGAATGTAAGGGAGAAGGTTTCCTTACCGTTGAGATGCAATTCATGGCCGATGTGGTGCTGGAATGTGAATCCTGCCAGGGAAAACGGTTTAGGCGGGAAGTATTAGACGTGGAATACCGGGGAAAGAACATCTACGACGTGCTTGATATGACCATTGACGAAGCCATTGCATTCTTTAGCGAGAAAGAGGGCGCACAAGAGAAGAAGATAGTAAAAAAGCTGAAAGCCTTGCATGAAGTGGGTTTAGGTTATATCAAATTAGGGCAGAGTTCTTACACTTTGTCGGGCGGAGAGAACCAGCGGGTAAAGCTGGCCTACCACCTTAGCGAAGAGAAAGCCAGGCCTACATTGTTCATCTTCGACGAACCTACCACCGGCTTGCACTTTCACGACATCAATACGCTGATAAAAGCTTTTGATGCCCTGATAGCCCGCGGGCATACCATTGTTATCATCGAGCACAACATGGATGTGATTAAGATGGCCGATCATATTATCGACCTGGGCCCCGAAGGAGGAGAAAAGGGAGGCTACTTAGTAGCAACCGGCACTCCCGAAGAGATTGCCCAAGCGGAGGGATCGTACACCGGGCAATTCTTGAAGGAAAAACTGAAGTAGCTACTTTACTTTGATATAGTGATAAGTAGCTTGAAACGCAATTATGAGGTTGAGTTGCTTTTTTTCCGCTACAACTATTTCCTCATCATTAGTAAACGTAAGCGTTAGTATCGGACTTTTATTGTTCTTTTGATCGAAGTAATCAAGTAGCTGCTCTATAAAATTGT
>DAIREI010000337.1:0-2714 GCA_036795675.1 Bacteroidales bacterium | reverse complement strand
CAATATTAGTGTGCTTCGCGTAACTTTTAACTCTTCACTCTTAGTTCTTAGTTCTTCACTTTTTAAAGGCTGTACACCCTTTAACCCTAACACTGTACACCCTCGCACCCCAAGGGTCTACAACCTCAACCTCTCCATCCCTGTTTTGAAAATCCGGCAAGCCTATCTTGCTCGTTTAGGAAAGCTATTTTGCGAGGTCGTATAAGTTATATAAATCCGCATGCCATTAGTTTCTTATTGTTTCTCTTTTTCTGCTTTCTTCAACTTCTTCATCGCCCAATCGTAATGGCTGCTTGTGGCCGATATGCAGTAGCTGCCGAGGTTGGTAGTGCCCGTCCAGGGATAGTATTTCTTGGTGAATAATTCGTCATCAGTAAATGGCGCTATCAGTTGCATTACCTCGGCATGGCTTTCGTTCAGCATCGTCTTGGCCTCCTCCAACGGAGTGGTTTGGTGTTGCTTCCAAAACTCGATGTTCATTGCCGGGTAAGTCTTCCAATTATAAGGCTCGGGCAAAAAGTTCGCTGCTTCGCCTGCTTGATTGGAACGTATCCACTTCAACAGCAATTGATTCCATTCATAAAGGTGCACCAATACGTCGCGCAGATTCTTGTCTCTGTCCTCGAAAGGGAATGAGGCCTGCTGTTGCTCTTCCGGCATGGCATTTATCATCTTCCACAGCTTATCAAACTGTCCGTTGGCGGCCGCTGTCAGACTCTCTTTTGTTGTAGGTCGTGCCATTAGTATATATTGTTAGGATTAATTTCAACAAAGATAATTATTATTCGTTTATTACTGCCTATAGCCCCGTTAACTTTTAGTTTTTCATTTTTAGTTTTTAGTTCTTAGTTCTTTTCGTACCTTTGTATTTCAAATTAGCAATTATGACAGAGAGTGCCGATTTTAAGCTATTACCCTATATAGATACTCCGGACGACCTCCGAAAACTAAAACCGGAACAACTCGAGCAGGTGTGCGGCGAAGTACGTCGCTATATTATTGATGTGCTGTCGGATAATCCGGGTCACTTCGGCTCGAGTTTGGGTACGGTAGAACTTACTGTGGCCTTGCATTACGTATTTAATACCCCCGACGACAAGATAGTGTGGGACGTGGGGCATCAGGCTTACGGACACAAGATACTGACCGGCCGGCGCGACCAATTCAGCACCTTGCGCAAATTTGGAGGCATTAGCGGCTTCCCCAACCCCGAAGAGAGCGAATACGACTCTTTTGTTGCCGGTCATGCATCCAACTCCATATCGGCTGCGCTGGGCATGGCTATCGCATCGGAACTGAAGCATGAAAACCGCAAAGTGATTGCTGTTATCGGCGACGGAGCCATGACGGGCGGACTGGCCTTCGAAGGCTTGAACAATGCCTCGGCCGATCCCAATAACCTGCTGATTATACTGAACGACAACAACATGGCCATCGACCGTCCCGTAGGTGGAATGAGCCAATACTTGGTGAATATAACCACTTCGCCCACCTACAACCGCATCCGGTTCAAACTGTACAACTGGTTCAGGCGGCGCGGAATGATAAAGGAAGACGGTAAAGGACGTATCCTACGCTTCAACAACAGCTTGAAAGCTTTATTGACAAAACAAAATACTATGTTCGAGGGCTTTAATATCCGCTACTTCGGCCCGGTGGACGGACACGATGTAAACGGATTGGTGAAAACCCTGAATGACATTAAGGATATGACAGGCCCCAAGTTGCTGCATATACAAACCGTAAAGGGAAAAGGCTTTAAGCCGGCCGAAGAAGATGCTACCGCCTGGCACGCTCCCGGCCGATTCAACAAGAAAACCGGCGAGCGTATCATCGCCCAAGCCAAAGACGAACCCCAACTGTATCAGGATATATTCGGACATACCTTGGTAGAGCTTGCCCGCCAAAACGACAAGATAGTGGGAATAACCCCCGCCATGCCCACCGGTTGCTCTATGATATACATGATGAAAGAGATGCCCGAGCGCGCTTTTGACGTGGGTATAGCCGAAGGTCACGCCGTCACCTTTTCGGCAGGGCTTGCCAAACAGGGGATGTTGCCTTTCTGCAATATATATTCTACTTTTATGCAACGCGCTTTCGATAATGTCATTCACGATGCGGCGCTACAAAAGTTGGACATGGTACTCTGCCTCGACCGTGCAGGGCTGGTAGGCGAAGACGGCGCTACGCACCAAGGCGCTTTCGACTTGGCTTATATGCGTTGCATCCCCCATGTTACCATAGCTTCGCCCCTCAACGAGATAGACCTGCGCAACCTGATGTACACGGCCACCCAACCCGGCAACGGCGTATTCATGATTCGCTATCCGCGCGGCAAAGGCGAACTGAAAGACTGGCAACGCCCATTCGAGTTGATGCCCATAGGGAAAGGAAGACGCCTTGTTGAAGGACAAGACTTGGCCGTAATAAGCATCGGGCCGATAGGCAATATCGCTTTGGATGCTGTGGTAAAGGCAGCGGAACAAGGCGTGAAAGCCGCCCATTACGATATGCTCTACCTTAAACCGATAGACGAAGACTTGCTTCACGAAATCGGCCAAAATCATAAGAAGATTATCACCGTAGAGAACGGAACCATATACGGCGGAATCGGCTCGGCCGTAAGCGAGTTCATGACAGCCAACGGCTACTCCCCGCAGATAAAGCGCATAGGCCTTCCCGACGAATTTATCCCCCACGGCTCAATCCCC
>DAIREI010000336.1:0-2722 GCA_036795675.1 Bacteroidales bacterium | reverse complement strand
ATAATGAAAAGGAGGTGTTGCCATGATAAATATTTATAAATTGTTTAATGTTTAATGTTTAATGTTTAATGTCAGCATGTCGATAGTTCGCTTATTACCTTATTGCCCAGGTTGGTTTTACGTTCGATGTGCTTGAGCAGCATGTCGACAAAGGTATTCTTCTCGAAGTTACCGCGAACGTATTCGAAGTCTTTCAAGCGCTCGTCGTTGTTGCCGTCTACTCCGAATCCGGTACGGGCATTCAACGAGAATTCCTTCTTGGCGTCTTCATAGATGATCTTATCCAAACTCACTACAGCGTCTTTCCATTCTTCCACAATATGGATAATATCCTGTGGTGTAATAGTGCCTAAGTCAAGATTGTAGTAAGACCGAATCTTTTCCCATGCCCATGTCCACTCGTAGGAGTAATAATTCTTATGCGCCTTCTCGATGTATTCGTTTATTTTCTGCAAGCGGTTCATTTCGCCCGATTCTATCCCGTCTAGCAATTGGTCGACCGATTCTTTGGGCATCAATACTCCGCCCATATCGCACCATTCGCCCAAACCCATATCGCTGTCTGGCTTAAGTCTAGCACGTATTGCTTCCAGCGAATGCGTATGATGCTCTAAGCGCGAAATAATAGAGTTTCCCAAGAACTTTCTTATCGCCATATCGTAGAGTTTTATTCCCTTTTTCAGGGCAGAATGTTTAATGATACAACTCTGGTAGACGTAAGTTTCAGAGGCTTTGCCACAGTATTCCTGCAGGTCGTTTAGTATGCTTATTGCCCTAAACATCTTCTGAATGGTGTAAGGACTAAGCAGGTTAAAGTTGATTTGATCCAGCTTATGCGAATCTTTACGATTGTCGCGCTTGGGAAATTTCTGCGCATCGCGTATCGTTCCCACACTCTTTAGGTTAATACCCGGTACCAGCACGGTTTCATCGTTGTTCTCAATCAGATAAGAGAAAGGCATGTCCGAGGTATCGGAGTTGCGGTAGTGGCGCCCCATTATCAACGAGAAAGCGCCTATCTTGGCCGGCCATAATATATAGGAGTCGGAGGTGGTTTTTCCGCCTCG
This sequence comes from Bacteroidales bacterium, assembly GCA_036795675.1. GTDB lineage: Bacteria > Bacteroidota > Bacteroidia > Bacteroidales > Azobacteroidaceae > Azobacteroides. The sequence goes on along the minus strand of DAIREI010000336.1, from coordinate 1,655 downwards.
CTCTATTATTCCCTGGTGGATAGGGCCTAATTTATACATGTGGTTGCTCTGGTTGGAGCCTGAACCGGCATTCATAAAAGAAAACATACCGGCGATAAGCAAGGTCGACTTATGGTGCGTTACGGTGTAAGGACCTGCAAATATGGCACAAGCCTCGCCGTTTTCACCGTGGCAATTGCTAAAGAAAAGCGAATCGCTGGCCGAATAGGAATGTCCCAATTGGCAGGCCTGCCCTACGAAACAGCGCGAGAGCATGGCACCGTCTTCCAGCTTAGAGCCGGAGCAGATGATAAAGTCCTCGGCAATCACGCCGTAACCGATATGCACGGGGTCATGCTTATTGCTGTTGATACTGCCGTTCTCCAGCCGGCAAGCTCCCTCTATAGTGGTGTGACTGCAAATGCGAACGTTGCGGATTATCCCTACATTGCAGATAGAGACATTCTTGCCTATCTCGCCCGTTTCCGAAGCATGCTTATTGGCATAATAGTCGATCATCTCGTTAAGCTTCGAAATAAGGAGCGGCCGGTGGCGATAAAGCGCCAGGATGTAGGCTATATGCGCCGAAAGCTTGTCGTTGATCTTCACTTCGCGGCCTCCGGTTTCGTTCAGCACTGCCGCTTCCACGCCATTACCGAAGGTAGAAAGTTTATCAACCAATATCTTGTCTACATTTTGAATGAATGTGTTTTGCCCGATGTTGTAATTGGCAATATAGTTCTGCACATTCTCTATCAATACATTATCGGCTATCTCGCAATTGTGGAGCGAAGCATGATATAGCCCCGAATGTTTTTGCATACCCCCTTCCAACACGAAGACGGAATGGAAAAGCCCCAGCCTTATCTTGCCCGAAAAATTGATATGATAGATGTATTCGGGGCTAAAGTCGGAGTGTACCTCAATTAAATCCCAGTCGAACGACCGGCAACGTTGCTTTTGTAATTGTTCAATTTCTTCTTGTCTGAGTTTTCTGTAGTTCATCTATGTGTCGTTTAGTTCATCGTAATTCTGATATAGAAAGTCGTTGAACGGGAAGCGCTGCACATGTATTTCCTTCACTTTCTCGTAAAGCGACGCTTTCAGTTCGTCTATGTTGTCTTTTGTTATGGCTGATATAAACACGCAATTCTCATTCAACCGGTTCATCCAGGTCTTTTTCAGGTTGTCGAGCGAAAGGTTCTCCTTCGTTTCGGGCGTGAGGTCGTCTTCCTCCTTTTTTGTATAAGAGAAGAGGTCGGTTTTATTAAAGACCACAATGGTGGGTTTGTTCTCTTGCGTTATCTCGTTGAGGGTTTGGGTAACTACCTCCATTTGTTCTTCAAAGGCGGGATGAGAAATATCCACCACATGCACCAGCAAATCGGCTTCGCGCACCTCGTCGAGAGTCGACTTAAACGATTCAATCAGTTCCGTAGGAAGTTTTCGGATAAAGCCTACCGTATCGGAGAGCAGAAAGGCCAGGTTATCTACCGTTACTTTACGTACTGTTGTGTCGAGCGTGGCAAAGAGTTTATTCTCGGCGAAGACCTCCGATTTGCTTAGCAGATTCATCATTGTCGACTTACCCACATTGGTATAGCCTACCAGCGCCGCCCTCACCAGTTTACCCCGGTTGCGGCGTTGATTGCCCTTTTGTTTGTCTATCTCTTTCA
>DAIREI010000335.1:0-2730 GCA_036795675.1 Bacteroidales bacterium | reverse complement strand
GTTTGGTTTTGCCGCCATCAGTATAATAAGGAGAAATATCGAGGATGCCGTTTACGAAGAACGATAGGCGTATGTGCCGGGAAAACTCTTTTACCGCTTTGATATTCCACAAAAGAGACACCGGTTTATCAGTCAATAAATAATCGATCGGCTTCAATTCTTTCTTCAGGTTTTTGAACAAATAGTCGGTCGAATTCATTTTATCAATTTCTACTTGGGTCACCGGATGCACATTCCCTGCGAAATCGACATAAGCATAAGGGTAGACTTCCTTCAGGCTCTTATTTTGATAAGAAGACTTCCACACCACTTGTACGAAATTGGTAAAGATGAGTTTGTATTTCGGGATGTGGGTGTTGAGCCAAAAATTGGTGTTGAACTGCCGGTATTCGTAGTCGGGTTGGGTATCGTATACGCCTAAGTAAGAAGGGTAAGCCACCCCCGCCATGTTGGTTATGCCGGGATAATAAAACTCCGGCATATTGCTTCCGTAGTTGGTCTTGTAATAGGCTCCGTTGATTTCCACATCGGTCTGCAAGGGTTTGATTTTAGGGAATCGGATGCGGTATTCCATGCCCCGCTTGCCAACGGTTTTGCTGTTCATTACCTGGGCATAAGTGGCAAAAGTGTTGCGCGTTTCCTTTTCATAATCGTCCTTCTGGGGCAGGCGGTTGCTGTTGTCTATCCCCGGCTTGGGTTTGCTTGTATCGTAGTAGTCATAGCTGATTGGGGAGTAAGATTTGAAGTACTCAAAGCCCGAATGGCTCTTTTCGTAAAAGGCCGTCAACGACAGGCTGAATCCTTTGTAGTCGATGTCCCATCCGGCTTCTATCTTGCGGTTTTTGTTTTCGCGGATGTCTTTGTTGGTGGCATCATATACATAGGTATAAGTAATCAGGCGGCGGTACTCCGCATTGTTGTTGTAGGCGTTGAGCATATAAAAGTCTTTGTACACCTTTTCAGGGTAGAGGTGGTCGAGGGTGGGCAATTTGTTCTCTTCGCCGTAGCCGAAGCGGAGGGTGTTGTTTATCGTTCCATTATCGAATGTATAGAAAACATTGATGCGCGGCTCTACCAATACTTTGCCTGCGAGAGCATAGTCGTCGGTAAGGTTGAACATTCGGGTAAGGCGTACCCCGGGCGAGAGCTTGAAGCAATGCTTATTGTTGATATAAAGAAACTCTGTTTGCAAATAAGCCGACCCGACAGAGAGGGCGGGGATGTCGTAGTTGGGGCGGGGGCGCATATACGAGTTGTCGTAGGGGAAGGGCGGGCGGGTTTCGTCTTCTATCACCGCGCCGTCGCCATGGTTCTTGGTGTTCTTGTATTCCAGCCCATAGAAGAAATTGCCATGAAAGTGTTCACCCGGCGAGATGCGCGAGGTCGCATTCAGTTGGACAAAGAAATTGACGGGGATATTGTCCACACAAAAGTCGCTGTAGTATTTTCCCGGAAGGAATGCCCCTTCATACTCACCTTCCCCTTTCGCCAAAGGCACATTCAGTACCGAAGAGGAGGAAATGACCATCTTGTGGCGGGTAATGCGGTCGAAAGCTACATCTGAAGAGAGAACAAGTTCCAGCTTTTGCACCCATGGGCTGTTAAGGGCAAGGTCTCCTTTCATCAGAAGGCTTGTTTTCTTATAATCGGCTTTGTATTCTTCATCGTATTCGTAAGTAAGTTCGTCTTTCTTCATCTTCTGGAGTGAGATGGTCTGGTTGAACTTTATATCCAGGCTCAAGAGTGAAGAGCCGATTTTGATCTGATTGTTATAGTAGGCTTGAGCGGTAAGACGGTTGAATTTGTCCATTTCTTCCCGTATATCATCAATCGAATGGAGATAGTCCACCCCGAGGTGAAGGGTACCTGCTTTCCCCGGCAGCTTGAAGCCTTTGCCTGCATAAGCAAGCTTATTTTTTAAGTCGGCTTTTAGCCGGGCTTTCAGAGGTGTAGCTCCGTATTTCGATTGCACCTGGATAAGCCCACTGGAAAGGTTGCCATATTGGGCCGACGATATTCCCTTGGTAAACTCCACGCTTTGCACATGGTCGGTAGAGAGGTAGCGCAGGTCCACTCCTTGGTTCATTCCTGTACGGGAGCGTATTTCGCTATCGCTCGAGGAAGAGGTAGAATTATCGGTAACGCCCACCATCTGGGTGCGGTATCCGTCGTTGCTTACGGGAGCTCCATCGGTAAGGATTGCCACTCCCAGCGAGGTATTGGCATCGCTGCCTGCCTGACGGGAAGATATTTGCCCGAACGTGCTCATATCGTTTTCTTTATAAAGCGACCCCGGCAGCAACAGCATGATGTCGGCCAGCGAGGTAGGCTGTATGTATTCGATAGCCGATTCTTCTATCACTATCTTGTCGCCCTTGGTCCGCTTGGCCATCACGTTGAAGGTGGGAAGGGCTATGCTCGAATCGTCCAATTCGATGAGCAGGCCGTCAAGGTTTTTGTTCACTTTCAGCTTTACCTCTTTTGGCGCATAACCCAAAGAAGTAACCTGAAGCAGGTATTCGCCTTCGGGGATGCGGACGAACTCAAATAGCCCATCGACATCGGCGACAGTCGTCATGTTGAGCAATTCGATATGGACAGTAGAAAAGCTGACCGCCTCGCCATTGGATGCGGCTTGTATTTTTCCGCCTACAGTATAGCCGTCTTTAGCGTTGCCGGTTTCAGCCCGCAAAGGCTGCAACGTTGCCATATATAATAATAAGAATAGAA
>DAIREI010000334.1:0-2734 GCA_036795675.1 Bacteroidales bacterium | reverse complement strand
CAATTTGGGAAGGCCATGTATTTTTATCATTTCAATATCAGTTCCAACCTCGCCCACTCCATGCAGGAAGATAAGAACGGGCCATAATGTAGTATCATCATCTTCATATCCTTCGGGAAGATATTGCAGGTATTCCAATTCAATCGCATATTTCTCCACTGTTTGTTGCGAGAAAGCCGAGACTGAAAAACAAGCGATAAGAAAGCCTAAAAAGAGTCTTTTGATTTGTGTTTTCATCTTGTTATTAAATTTACAATGGTAGGCAAAGATAATATTATTTATACAAATGATCACTCTGCTGGAGTATCTTGTTCTTCAGCATCGGGCTATAATCCGGATTGGCGGCAAAAAAGCGGTCTACTTGTTCGCGAGCCTCGACTGAATGATGATTTGACAGAAGAGCGCGAAGCCAATTGGTGGGGAAGAAAATATCGCCGGTGCGCTGTACCTCAGTAAGAATATCGAGGGCGGGACGGATATAAGCTATGGCAACCTGTTCATACACGGGATGATTGAGGTTGGCCAAGGCGGCAGATGCCCAAGGTTCTATACGACGGTTCTCGGCATGGAGCAAGGATTGGAAAACACTGTCGCGGACAACCTTCGAAGGCGAAACTGAAGGAGAAATAAAACGATACTCCGCAGCACGGTCGGGGTTGGTGATTCGTGCTTGTTGCTTGGCTATAATCTCATCAGCCAAGTCGGGTCGATGGATGGCAAGGATATAGGAAAGGGAGATATAGTCAGTCTCCGCTAATGAGCATCCGCCGGGCGCAGCCGTGTCATGCCATATCTTATACAGACGGTCGATGGCTTCGGGCGTCTCAGCTGCGGCGCGATAGGCACGAAAAGCCTGAAGACGGAAAGCGGGATTCGAGTTGCTAACCACAATCGACCATAAACCATTCTCTACTTTCTCTGCATCAAGACGAAAAAGACGTTGACAATTACTCAACTGCGAGAGCGCCAAAGAGAAGAGAAGCGGATTGGTTTCGCCCGAAATGTGTTGTAGTAACTCATCTCTATATAAAGCAGGTTTAATCGTTTTATTTAATAGATTCTCGTAAAGGGTAAGCAGGAGCGAAGCTTTAAGCACTTCGTCTCCCCGTGTATCTTCTTTCAATCTATTAAAGCACCAAAGATACTCTGCCTCAGTCAAACGAAAGAAGCCGTAGCCTTTCCCGTCAATATTGGGGATGACAAAAGCATTGTCAACTATCAGCGAATTGTAGTTTTGCGGCCAATGCAGTCCACGACCAAAGGGGTCTTTCTCGTCTGTCTTAATCTCTCCATTATCAACCGTTAGGCGAAGTTCTGGCATCCCTTTTTCATTTACCCATACATTGCTCCAGGCCTTCAAGTCTTCGTCCGTTAAATGATCCAGAATCTCTATTAAGTCTTCCCAAGTGGCATTATCGTATGCATAAGCAGAGAGATATTCTTGTATTCCCCGTTGAAAAGCATCTGCGCCAATCTTATTGACGAGCATATCCATCACAATGGGCGATTTATTGTAGATAATCTGCCCGTAGACCAATCCGGCATTGGCCATATTATCCAGCTCTTGCTTGATGGGATTGGTTCCGACGGTACGGTCTTCCGAATAGGCCGAGGGGAAGTAGTCGCGGATAAAATTGAGGCGGTGGTTCACTTCGGGATAGAGCGGTTCCACAATGAGCGAAGCGAAGTAATTGGCAAAGACCTCTTTCGTCCATACATCGTCAAACCACGCCATGGTGACGTAGTCGCCAAACCACATGTGCGCCGTTTCGTGAGCAATCAGTGAACTACGGCTTAAGCGTTCGTTGAGCGTGGGCTGTGGATTAAGAAACATCCGACGGTCGTTGTATAAAGTAGCCCCTGTATGCTCCATACCTCCAAACTGAAAGCCGAGCAGAATAATCAGGTCGTATTTAGCAAAGGGATAAGGGATATCGGTATATGCTTCGAGCCATAGGAGGGCATCGAACACCTCATCGGCAATGGCAGGGCATTGAGCCGCTTTTGCGGTATCCGTTTCGCGGTGATAGATTGAGATGGAACGCTCATTCCGATGGAAGTCCTCCTTTTGAAATTCACCCGCTACAAAGGAGAAGAGGTAGGTACTGAGCGGCTCGGTGGGGGTGAAAGTATGGAGGCAACGGCCATGTTTATTTACCACAGCACTCTCCACCGGACTATTCCCGACAGCCTGCCAATCTTGATGCGTAGAAAGCGACAATTTATAGTGCGCTTTCATATCGGGTTGGTCGAAACAGGGGAAAAGCGTGCGGGCGCGATCGGGCACAAGCAAGGTGTACATATAATCATCCCGTCGGTTGAGCGATTGGTCATCTGCGATGAAGGCAATTTCAAGGTCTACCTTTTCATCTTTCAGATACTTGGCATCGATAAGAATATGCTCATTTTCGAAAGTATGAGGGACAGCGTTGCCGTTGAGGACAATGCTATTAATCTGCTCCGGTTTTGCTCGGAAATCAATAATCACCGGAGCCTCCTGTGTAAGGTTGAATTGGATGCGGATATTCCCTTCTACCGGTTCGATTTTGCTTTCCGGCAAGTCGAAATGAAGCTCGTATCGGACATCCGTATAAGTAGCTTTGCGGAATTCGGCCAACGACCGGCTTACCCCGGCATCGAGCAATGTGGGGTCGGTGCTGGGCGATTGCTTGCAGGAGAAGAGCAAAAGCAACAAGAAGAATAGAAGGGTATTAGTAATCGTTTTTTTCATAAT
>DAIREI010000333.1:0-2734 GCA_036795675.1 Bacteroidales bacterium | reverse complement strand
GAACCCCTCTTTCAAGAATGAAAATCTTGCGTCCTAACCGATAGACGAATGGGCCGTCTCGCGCTTAGCGGGTGCAAATATAGGAACTATTTTTTATTCTGCAAAGAATATCTTGTCTTTTTTGTTTTTTATTATATCCTCTTGGGGCTTATTCATCTTGTGTACTGCGCACTCTCATCTCGAATTTTCCGGCTATTCCTACTTTGTCATCCTTTACAATCAAAGCGGAAAGGATGCTTTTTTCTTTCTTTATTTCTTCCAATACCGGCTCGATATCGGCAACGGTTTGTATACGATTGGCAAAAGCGGTGGCGTAGCTGTCGGCCAGCAAGATGTCTCGGCAGACAATCATCACGGCATCGGCTTTTCCGAAACTGAGTGAGGGGCCTACCGTGCCCGACGAAGTGCAAATACCCAAGGGCGATTCAGAAGCCTTGACATGCAAGCCAATCTTTTCGGAGAGGACCGATTCGCCAGCAAAGACAAATACATCTATATCGCCTTGTATATCTGCATAAATATCGCCGCCGTTCTCGATCATTATCTCATTAATAGCAAAATGTGTTTTCAGTTCTTTTGCTATGTGCACCGCAAATGCCCCGGCCACCGAAGCCATAGGCCCAATACCCGCTTTGTGCGAAGCTTTTGCCATTTGCTTCATCAGTTGGGGAGCGTCTGCCATAGGTTCATAAGGGATCAACGAGCGAGCATAATCCGGGTCGATGCTTAAGTATTCGTCCATTTCGTCGCGAAGCCGGCGTATGCTCTCCAAGGCAAAATCCTGCATCACCGGGACGAATGACACCTTGTCTACTCCCACCCAAATGTCCGCCTCCTTGTATTGGACGACAAAGCCCCGCCAGCGATCGGAGCGGAAAGCATCGCGGTAAGTTCGGTCTTTGTATTCTTTCATAATGATAGCTTATGCTTCGCCAATGATACACTGAGAAACACAGAGAATACACTGAGGTACACAGAGAAAAACTCCGTGATTCTCTGTGCATGCTCTGTGAACCTCTGTGTAATTATAATTTGTCATTCTTGATTATTTATCCGTGCTGATCCGCCTGATCCGTGTCATCTGTGTGCCATCATCTTATTCCGAGAACTCGATTTGAAACAGCTGCGAGGGACAAGCCTTGAGGCAAAGTTTACACAGGATACACTTCTCGGGGTCAAAGCGCAGTTTCCATTCGGGCTTGCCGATAGACAGGGCTTGCGATATGCAGGCTAAAGCGCAATTGCCGCAATTGATACATTTCTCTTTATTGTATGAGATTTTGCTGGCTACGGGGCTTACGGTTACGTAATTGCCCTCCAAGTAAGCAATCCCTCTGTTCAGGCGCGATTCATCTGCACTAATCTCAAGGAAGAGCCTTCCCGATTTACCCACATCGATAGAGGCTTTTAATATATTGACTTGTATATCGAACCGTTTTACCAAGTCATACACCAAGGGGCGTTCGGTGGCCTCGGCGGGGAAGGATAATATTACTTTTCTTTTCATGATAGTCTGTTGTTCGGTATTTTTATCTTATTTCCAATTTTTTCAACGAGGCTCCCGCAGGCATCGGGCGTACAGGTTCCGATATCAGAAATTCTCCTTTCTCTATCCAGTCTTTCAGTATCATAGCTATCTCGCGGGCTTTTGCCAAGCCGGAAACAGGAACCGTCTTCACTTTCTTTCCGTTTATCTCGATTTGACCACTTTGCAATTGGGCGTAGTTGGTTCTACCCAACGGCTTATTGCCGTCGCCATAATCAACGATGTTTGTCTCTATCTGCTCGTTGCGGATGGAAACACGCCGCGCTATATCCTCGTCCAACACAGGGATGGGATGCCCTATCCCCACAAACAAGCTGTTGCCGTATTTCTCGTAATGAGCTGCCCGAAGAAAGTCTGCACTCATGGCTTTCAGGTTGCCGACAACGGCTATCGTCCGGGCATTGCTAGTAGGGATACCGTGGTCGTTCACTTCCTTGGCCGAATGAAACTGTGTTCCGTTCCATGTTACATAACCTTCTGTTCCGCAAAGAAAGATACGCGTCCCCAACCCGATGGTTCGGCATTCGGGGTCGTTGATGAGCGGCGACAGTTCGCCCGAGGTGCTGTACGATGCATTCTTCATCCCGGGAAGGAGCGTTCCCATGTAGGTATGTTTGATACTGTTGGTGCTGTTTGTAGCTACGCAATAGTTTTGGTAGGCATTGCGCGGGTTATACATGATGGCCTCATTGATATTGTTGATGTTAATTTTAGTCTTGATGTGCCTGCGCGGATAGCAATCGGTTCCTTTGCCCCAGGCCTCGAGGGTAATATCGTTGCCGCGTACCAATTCCTCCATGAGGTGTGCACCGCCGTAGGCCAGCTCTTCGGGATGGGTATCGGTAGCTCCTATATAGGTATCTACAGCCGCCAACCCCCCGCACACGCGGATACCGTTCAGTTCAATTTTCTCCATACGGATGGGCGGGTCAGCATGACCGAAATTGAGGAAGGCGCCCGACGAACACATCGCACCGAAAGTTCCTGTTGTTACCACATCTACTTGCCGCACAATCTCTTTGGGCGATAATGTCTTGGCCAGTTCCGCCACTTCTTCGGCCGTAAGTACCACAGCCTTGCCCTGTTTTATCTTCTCGTTTATTTCTTGATAAGTCTTTACCATAAATGTTTAGTGTTTAGTGTTTCCCTCCCCCCCCAGCCCCCTCCCAAAGAGGGGGAGTTGCGCGA
>DAIREI010000332.1:0-2756 GCA_036795675.1 Bacteroidales bacterium | reverse complement strand
TAAAAGCAATTATTAGGTGTTGATAAAAGTGTAGACATTTATTTCGTTAAAGAAATAACTAATTAAAAATCAAAGCATTCAATAAATACGCTATAAAATAACCCGTTGATTTGGCAATTCTTGAAACGAGAAATCACAGCTAAGCATTTTTATTATAAATCAACGCACTTGCTCACGCCTTCTTCCACAAACCGTTCCCACGACAGCCTCTCCCTTTCTTTTCTTATATTTGCCTTATATTCTTCGGTGGATGCGGAGAAATATTGCTTGATGGCTCTGGCTATAGCTCTGGGTTCGGGTTGAGTTATTATTCCCGTTCCGGCTTGGGCAACGGTTTCTTTCAGGCTGCCCACATCGGTGGCCACGATGGGCAATTCATAATAATAAGCTAAGGGAATTACGCCGCTTTGGGTAGCGGAGCGGTAGGGAAGCACCAACAAATCGGCGGCAGAGAATAGGGGCGGAATATCTTTATCGCTTATATATTGATTGATGACTTTTATCCGCTCTTTTGCCGGTGAAGCTTCTATCTGCTGTTGGTACTTATCGAACGAGCCGTAGCACTCGCCCGCAATGACCAATTGATAGTCGTCGCCCAATTCGGCCATAGTATCTATCAATATATCCAAGCCTTTGTAATCACGAATCAGGCCGAAGAAAAGCAGGGTTTTCCTATCGAGATCGATATTTAGTTGTTTGCGGGCTTCCTTTGGGGGAATGGCTTCGCCGTAATCATCGTACAAAGGGTGGGATTTTAGCGTAATATTTGCATCGGGACGAATGGCAAGGATGTCCTGCATCACTGCATCACTCAAAGCAATAAAAGAGTCGGCTTGCTTGAAGAACAAACGTGTGAGGTTTTTATCGAAAAGTCTTGGCTCATGAGGGATAGCATTGTGAGTCAGCACCACAATCTTCGTCTTTCCTTTCTGTCGCTTAGCTATAGTGCGGAAAGCCTTGGCAAAGAAGGGCATCCAATAGGCTATAATCAACACATCGGGTTGGTAGGCTTCGATGGCTTTGGCTGTTTTGCGCCAAGAAAGAGGGTTGATGCTGTCGAGTATCTGCTTGGCATGGGAACCGGCTACCTCTACGTCTTCCACAAACTGCGTCTTTCCCGGGAAAAGGAAGCCGGGATAGAGCCGCTTGAAAGAAAAGGCTTTTATTTCATTTCCACTATTCTCCAACTCCCGGTACAGCCTGTCGCTGAAACGGGCTATACCACCCCGGTAAGGGTAAAAGGGAGAAAGAATAGCTATTTTCATAAATGATAAGAACTTTTACGCCCTATTGGCAGAGCTCTTACGCCCTATTGGCAAAGCTTTTACACCCTATTGGCGGAACTCTTACACCCTATTGGCAGAACTTTGCCAGCAGGTTGTCAAATCAATAACGATAGTGTTCGGGCTTGTAGGGTCCCCCGGCCGGTACGCCGATGTAATCGGCTTGCTCGGAAGTGAGTTCGGTCAGCTCCACACCAATACGCGCCAAATGCAGACGGGCAACCTCTTCATCCAACTTCTTGGGCAAACGATATACGCCAATCTTATAATTATCCCGCCAAAGGTCTAATTGCGCCAATACCTGATTGGTGAAGGAGTTGCTCATCACAAAAGAAGGATGTCCTGTAGCGCAGCCCAGGTTTACCAAACGTCCTTCGGCCAGCAAGAAGATAGCATTACCCGCAGGGAAGGTGTATTTATCTACCTGCGGCTTGATGTTGAGGTGCTTGATGCCGGGGTAATTCACTAATTTATCCACCTGTATTTCATTGTCGAAGTGGCCGATGTTGCACACAATGGCTTGGTCTTTCATCTTGGCCATCGTGTCGATAGTGATTACATCCTTGTTGCCGGTAGTGGTTACAAAGATGTTTCCTTCCTTCACAGCCTTGTCTATAGTCGTCACTTCAAAACCTTCCATCGCTGCCTGAAGCGCACAGATGGGGTCGATCTCAGTTACGATAACACGAGCGCCATAAGAACGCATCGAGCGGGCGCAGCCTTTACCTACATCGCCGTAGCCCAATACAACCACCACTTTGCCGGCAATCATTACATCGGTAGCGCGTTTGATTCCGTCGGCCAACGATTCGCGACAGCCGTAAAGGTTATCGAACTTCGATTTGGTAACCGAGTCGTTCACATTGATAGCGGGGAACAGCAGTTCGTCAGCCTCGAGCATCTGATAGAGGCGATGTACTCCTGTTGTGGTTTCTTCCGATACGCCTTTGAAGTCTTCTACCGTGCGATGCCAACGGCTGTCGTCTTCTTCCAATATGCGGGTCAGGGTATCGAGTATGGTTTGTTCTTCGTGATTGCTTCCTTTGCGATTGAGGAATTCTTTATTGTTCTCGGCCTTGTACCCCCAATGAATCAGCAATGTAGCATCGCCGCCATCATCAACAATCAGGTTGGGACCCTTACCTCCCGGGAAGCGCAATGCCTGGTCGGTACACCACCAGTATTCTTCCAATGTTTCGCCCTTCCATGCAAAAACGGGAACACCGCTTGCGGCGATAGCTGCTGCGGCATGGTCTTGGGTGGAGAAGATGTTGCAACTGCACCAGCGCACATCGGCTCCCAAGTCGACCAAGGTTTCTATAAGCACGGCCGTTTGAATGGTCATGTGCAGCGAACCCATTACACGGGCGCCTTTCAGGGGTTTTTCCTTGCCGTATTTCTCTCGCAATGCCATCAGACCGGGCATTTCATGTTCGGCTATCTCTATCTCTTTCCTTCCAAAGTCGGCCAAGG
>DAIREI010000331.1:0-2758 GCA_036795675.1 Bacteroidales bacterium | reverse complement strand
TGGGAGGGGGCTGGGGGGGAGGTGGTTTCTAATCCAGTTTATATCCGAATTGCTTGAGGATATTATCTCTGTTGCGCCAATCCTTTTCTACTTTCACGTAAAGTTTGAGGAAGACTTTCTTATCGAAGAATCGTTCGATGTCTTTCCTTGCGAGCGAACCTATCTTTTTCAGGGCGACTCCCTGATGCCCGATGATGATTCCTTTCTGGCTGTCGCGTTCGCAGATGATGACTGCCCGCATACGAATCAGGTCGTCGGCTTCTTTAAATTCTTCTACTACTACTTCTACCGAATAGGGTATTTCCTTCTTATAATAAAGGAGTATCTTCTCGCGTATAATCTCGGTTACAAAGAAACGAGCGGGTCGGTCGGTGAGGGCGTCTTTATCGAAGTAGGGGTCTGATTCGGGGATCAGGTCTTCAATCCGTTTCTTCAAATAATCCACGCCAAACTTGTTGGTAGCCGAGATGGGAATAATTTCCGCCTGGGGCAGTATCGCTTTCCATTCGGCCACGTTGGCTTCCAGTTCCTGCTGGTTGGTCAGGTCTATCTTGTTTATTGCCAACAATACGGGTACGCTGGCCTGCTTTACTTTTTCGAGGAAAAAGTCATTCTTATCCATCTTCTCCACCACGTCGGTCACGTATACCAGCACATCGGCATCGTTGAGGGCCGACTGCGAGAAGTGGAGCATATTCTCCTGCAATCTGTAGTTGGGACGAAGCACGCCCGGGGTATCGGAATAGACAATTTGCATCTCGTCGGTGTTCACTATCCCCAATATCCGGTGGCGCGTGGTTTGCGCCTTCGAAGTGATAATGGATATGCGTTCTCCCACCAGCAGGTTCATCAAGGTAGACTTGCCCACGTTGGGATTACCGACGATATTTACAAATCCCGATTTATGCATGATAGTCGTATCCCCATTTAATGTAGGTAGCGCCCCAGGCAAAGCCGCCGCCGAAAGCGGTAAGGATGATGTTATCACCCTTCTTCAGGCGGGGTTCCCACTGGTTCAGGCAAAGTGCAATAGTACCTGCACTACAATTACCGTACTTTTCAATATTAATCATCACTTTCTCGATTGGCACCCCCATGCGGTGAGCTACGGCATCGATAATTCTCAGGTTGGCTTGGTGAGGAACAACCCAGCTTATGTCTTCCTTATTCAGGTTGTTTCGTTTCATCAGCTCTTCACAGGTGTCGGCCATCTTGGCCACAGCGTGCTTGAATACTACCCGGCCTTCTTGGTGGATAGCGTACATTCCTTTGTCCATGATTTCTTGCGTGGCTGGATAAACCGAGCCTCCTGCGGGGGTTCGCAAGTAACCGGTAAGGTCGCCTTCCGAGCGGATAATAGCATCTTGATAACCAATGCCTTCGTCGGTTGTCGGCTCAATCAACACACAACCACAACCGTCGGCAAAGATAGGACAGGTATTGCGGTCGGTATAATCGGTCATGGACGAAAGCACATCGCCCGATATGAATAATATCTTCTTGTATTTGCCGGAGGCTATGAAGTTATCTGCCACTTCCAGTCCGTATAGAAATCCGCTGCAGGCAGCATTAATGTCGAATCCGAATGCGTTGGTCATTCCCATTTTAGTAGCGATCGACGCAGACGTATTCGGCATCAGGTAGTCGGGCGTGGTTGTTGCCATGATTACCGCTTCAATGCTCAAGGGGTCGATGGCTTTCTTGCTCATCATGTTTTCAATTGCTTTTTCTGCCAGATAAGATACTCCCCGTCCTTCTTCGGGTTTCAGTATGGGGCGCTCTTTTATTCCGATGCGTTGGGTGATCCACTCATCGGAAGTATCTACCATGGTCGACAGTTCCTCGTTGGTTAATCTGTATTTAGGAACATAAGCGCCAATGCCTGTGATTACTGAATGTACTTTGCTCATAGTTAATAAGTGTTTATTAATAAAATGTCCTAAAAAGACGATACGTAATCTTCTCTTTAGGACCTCAATTATTAGAAGGATAAGTTGTTATTCTTCAACTACGTTGTCGATAATAACTTTGCCCTTATAGTACAATTTGCCTTCGTACCAGTGAGCTCTGTGATACAGGTGGTATTCGCCTGTAGTTGGGTCTAATGCCAATTGAGGTACCACTGCTTTGTAGTGGGTCCTTCTTTTGTCTCGTCTGGTTTTACCAATTCGTCGTTTAGGATGTGCCATTTTTCTCTATTTGTTTGTTATTTAGTCAAAATCAATATTCTCTATCTCTTCGTCGTCCACCAGGTGTTCCTCCAGCTTGTCAGACATTTGCTTGTTGCACTTTCCGGGAGGATGCACGTGCTTCATCGGAACGCCCAATGCGGCAAACTCGTAAAGGAACCAAGCCAGGTTTATAGCGCCTTCCGATTCGGGGATAACCACTACCTCGTCGCTTTCTTCGGCATAGTCTTTACCCAGTTTCACTATCAGGCGCTCGGTGGTTTCTATCGGAAAGTCTACATCGTCTAAACAACGATTGCAGGGAACGGATACGTAACCGTTTAGGTTGAAAGCAAAATCAAATACTCCCGCCGTTTGGGTTATGGTAAGATGAACGTTTACTTTTCCTCTCTGAACCTCTTCGCCATCAATATTAGCAAAGAACTGATTATCTAACAGATACTCCCGCTCTTGAACGTCGGGTTGTACCCCTTTCAATTCTACTTTATATGGATCAAATTTACCCACTGTCAGACCGTTTTATAAAAAACCCTGCAAAGATAGGAATAATTATTCTGTTTATAAAATTT
>DAIREI010000330.1:0-2769 GCA_036795675.1 Bacteroidales bacterium | reverse complement strand
GTTTTCGATAGTAATTTACCGTACTTATGTGATATTTTTCAATAAGAAATGCACTTTGCTTTATTTTATTTTGTACCTTTGCGCCCAAGAATTGATACCCCTATATTTACTCTATAAAGGGTTGTTTTATTTGATAAGCTTTGCGCAAAAGGATGCTCTATGGATAGTAATGTAAAGAAAGTTCTTGTATCTCAGCCTCAGCCAACGACTGAAAAATCTCCTTACTACGACATTGCGGAGAAGTACGATGTAGACATCGTATTCCGCCCATTTATTAAGGTAGAAGGAGTTAACGCGAAAGACTTCCGTACTCAGAAGATCAATATACTGGAACATACCGCCGTTATATTCACGGCAAAAACGGCCATCGACCACTTCTTCCGTCTGGCCGACGAACTAAGAATACAAATCCCCGAAACGATGAAATACTTCTGCGTGACAGAGGCTATTGCCGTGTACTTGCAGAAATACATCGTCTTTCGTAAGCGTAAGATATTCTTCCCTGCAAGCGGAAAAATGGAGGATTTGATGACACCCATCAATAAGCACAATAAAGAGAAATTCCTCATCCCCGTTACCGACGTACATAAAGACGACTTGTTGAACATGCTCGACGAGAAGAAGATAAAGTACGACAAGGCCATTATGTACCGCACGGTAAGCAACGATTTTGAAGAAGGCGAACCCTTCGATTACGACGTGCTGCTGTTTTTCTCTCCTTCGGGTATAGCTTCGCTGATGAAGAACTTCCCCGATTTTGAGCAAGGCACTACGGCCATAGGAACTTTCGGACCTACTACCGCCAAGGCTGCTCGCGATGCTGGACTTCGCTTAGACATTGAAGCGCCCAGCGAGGAAGCCCCCTCTATGACCGCCGCTTTAGAAAACTACCTGAAGAAAGTAAAAGCGAAAAGCAGAAAAAAATAATATCTATCTTGGCCGAACGCTATTCTTTCCCTAAGTCGGAACGAATCTTTTTGCAGAAAGAAATAGACGCATTATTCAGCGAAGGCAGTTCTTTCTCCTCCTATCCCCTACGCGTGATTTACGTGGAAAAGCAACCCGCGTCGGGGAGCAGGGCAGCCGTATTAATCTCCGTTCCTAAAAAGAAAATACGTAAAGCCGTAGGCCGCAACCGCATTAAACGACTGATACGGGAAACCTACCGCCTCGGCAAGCCCTCCCTCTTACATTCGCTGGAAGATAAAAACAAATCGCTACTTATTGCGTTTATTTATGTGGGAGACGGCCTGACGGATTATCCTACCATGGAAGCCGCCATGGCCAAAGCCCTTAAAACCCTCACAGGCAAATTGCAATGACTTGGGACGGCGTAATTAATCAGATTAAGAAAGCAGGGATATTTATCGCCTTGCTGCCCATCCACTTCTACAGGGTGTGCATCTCGCCGTGGACGCCTGCCTCTTGCCGCTACACCCCCACTTGCTCGGCTTATGCCGTGATTGCCATAAAAAAGTATGGTCCTTTCAAAGGCGGTTGGTTGGCCCTTAAACGATTCTGCCGCTGCCACCCTTGGGGAGGACACGGCTATGACCCCGTTCCCTGATAAAGCCATGTACATCGATATACATACCCACCGCCCCGTTACCGATGCAGAGGTAATCGCCATCGAGAGCATCGACGTTCCCGACTATATCCGATGCTGTGGTTTCGATTTGACCAAGCGCTTCTCGTTGGGCATCCATCCTTGGACGGCGAAAGAGCAGCTATTGTCGGAAAACCTCCGTTTCATCGAAGAAAATGCCGTTTATGATTGCATCAAAGCCATAGGCGAATGCGGCTTGGATAAACTGACAGCCACTGATTGGGAGTTGCAGATGCGTGCTTTTCGAAGTCAGGCCGTTATTGGCGAGAAAGTGCAGAAGCCCCTCATCATTCATTGCGTAAAGGCACAGGACGAATTGCTCGCCATCAAAAAAGAAATTGAACCTAAGCAAGCCTGGATCTTCCACGGATTCAGAGGCAAGCCCCAACAGATGGAGCAGCTTATCGACCACGGGCTTTACCTTTCCTTCGGCCCTCTGTATAATGAGGAAACCCTCCGTCAAACCCCTCTTGATCGCTTCTTCTTAGACACCGATAACAAAGATGCAACGATAAGGCAAGTCTACAAATTAGTCGCCGAAACCCTGCAAATGAATGAAGAAGAGCTAATCAGACGGATGGAGGAGAACTACAACAAAGTATCGTCAATGTCACACCCTAACTGTTCAGGCTAACTCCTATTTTTACAACATCTGGTCCAGAATATCATGCTGGTCGGCAAAGAAAAGCCTTCGTTCAGTCCGTCCGCTGTGAGAGAGACGGGTAGAGATATTACGGAACGAATCAACCCATTCCTTTAACTTCTGGGAAAAGGTAGTGTCGTAGCAGCTGTCGATTACCGAAAAGGTAAAATTGGTCTGGAAGGTGATGCGATGTCTGTGGGCAGATTCCAGATAGTGACAGGTAAACCCCAGATGGAACGGACAAACATAGAATCCGGTTTTTCTGGCCCCCTCCGTGCTTGGCGTATAATTCGTGTTTAAGGTCTGCTCCAGTTTGTCGAGCATGTCTTTGAGCCAAAACTTGATCTCTTGTTTTTCCTCGTCCTTAATGATGTGCATCCGGTTCATGTTCGCTACCTCTCTGGCCAGCATCCAGATGATGACTTCGTCCCAGATGTAAAAATTGCTGTCTAATACGAAGAGAGTCTTCAGGCGCGGTAGAATATTCGAGGCCCTTTCGGACAGTTGCCAAGATGAACAG
>DAIREI010000329.1:0-2773 GCA_036795675.1 Bacteroidales bacterium | reverse complement strand
AATGTTGTTTTACAACTCCCCCTCCTTGGGAGGGGGTTGGGGGGAGGTGATAATTTAGACAAATGAAATACCACATCCTCAAAATATTCCGGGTAGTTCTTGCCCTGCTGCTTTTTATTCCGATAACCATCGCTTTTTGTGATTTTACTGGAACGTCTCCCTCATGGTTCCACATCTTGCCCGATATACAATTCGTGCCGGCCTTATTATCGGGAAGTATAATCATCGTAGTGGTGTTATTGCTGCTTTCCCTGCTGCTGGGGCGTATCTATTGTTCGGTGATTTGCCCGTTGGGGGTACTGCAAGATATTATTGCCCGTCTTCATAAACGAAAAAAGAAAGGCAAGGCGCGAAAACGTCGTTATCGTTTTACCAAGCCTTACAACCTTATCCGTTACAGTTTATTGCTTATTTGTGTCATATTTTTATTTTTGGCAGCTACAACGCCCATTCTTCTCCTAGACCCCTATAGCAACTACGGGCGGATAGCCGTCAATATATTTCGCCCCATACTTATGGAAGCCAACAATGCGCTGGCTTGGGTGGCTCTGAAATTCGGCAACTACTCACTCCATCATGTATCGGTATATACGCTTAGTTTTAGCTCATTGCTCATCGCGTTTATCGCCCTGCTTACGGTAGGCATCATGTCGTTCTTGCGCGGCAGGCTGTTTTGCAATACCATTTGTCCCGTAGGCGCCTTGTTTAGTTTGCTTTCGCGATTTTCGCTGTTCGGGATAAAGATTGATGGCGACAAGTGTAGCCAATGCCGTAAGTGCGAACGGAATTGCAAATCGGAATGTATCGATTCTAAACGCTTCATAGTAGATAATAGCCGTTGCGTAGACTGCTTCAACTGCCTCAATCAATGCAAAGAAGGAGCGATAAGTTACACGTTCCGCTATGGCAAGGCTAACCGGAAAAGCAAGGAGCCGGCAGAATCGATTGAACCTATTCAACCTATTCAATCCATTGAAGTCGAGAATAAGAGCCGCAGACAGTTCCTGCTTACATCGGCAGCCATCGGGGCAACAGTACCCTTGCTCTCATCATGCGTAAGGCAAACGGTGAATAACTTGGGCGAGGTAGACTTAAGCAAACTCAAACCCATCACTCCGCCGGGTTCGAGGAGTTTGGCGCACTTCAAAGAGAAATGTACCGCTTGCCATTTATGCGTTACCCATTGTCCGCAACAAATATTGAAACCGGCCGGCTTTGGCTTTGGGTTGGACTATGCGTTCAAGCCGCACATGGTCTTCCGAGAGGGCGGATTCTGCAACTATAGCTGTGTTGTTTGTTCAGAGGTTTGTCC
Source organism: Bacteroidales bacterium (assembly GCA_036795675.1). GTDB lineage: Bacteria > Bacteroidota > Bacteroidia > Bacteroidales > Azobacteroidaceae > Azobacteroides. The sequence goes on along the minus strand of DAIREI010000329.1, from coordinate 1,461 downwards.
CAATGGAGCCATACAGCGTGTAACGGAAGAAGAGAAGAAGCGGATACAGATAGGGGTAGCCAAGCTGAATATCGACCTGTGTATAGTAGAAAATAACAGCACCTCTTGCGGCGCTTGTTCGGAGCACTGTCCCACCCAGGCCTTGAAGATGGAGCCACATGAAGGAGGACTAACCCTCCCGCGTTTGTACAGAGGCCTTTGTATTGGTTGCGGCGGTTGCGAATCCATTTGTCCCACCAGCCCCGTTAAGGCCATTACTGTGGTAGCCAACAAAGTACACAGAAAAGCCCGTCCGGTACCTCAGGAAGAGCAAGAAGAGGTTGATTTAGATGAATTGGATTTCGGGTTTTAAGGGTTTGATGGCACGCGGATGAACACGGACTTATTTCAATTTTTATTAAACTCAAAACATCATTAGCCGATAAACGTTCTACATTAAACATTAAACACTTTATATCATGGATTCTCAAGGAACATTTGCCAAAGCAACCGTATTTAACCTCGCCGCACAAATCGATTATGCCGACGGCGGAGTAGTAAGCAAACAAGTCACTAAAAGCCCCGCCGGGAACGTGACCCTCTTCTCGTTCGATAAAGGACAGGGATTGAGCGAACACGCAGCTCCTTTCGATGCGCTGGTACAAGTCCTCGATGGCGAAGCAGAAATCCGCATAGGAGGAACGCCCCATATTGTGAAGTCGGGAGAGATAATTATCATGCCGGCCAATATTCCGCATGCATTGCAAGCTATTGAGCGCTTTAAGATGATGCTCATCATGATAAAGAACTAAGAGTTAAGAACTAAGAATTGGCGCAAAGCGATGTCAAGCGTAAGATGACAAGTTTATTCCTAATTCTTAGTTCTTCACTCTTAGTTCTTCACTCCCCATTGACAATTGTCAATGAATTTTCGTATCTTTGCGCAAAATTTATTTCTAACCATGAACAAATATAACTTCGATCAACTGATTGACCGGAAAGGCACCGGATGCCTCAAAATTGACACCCTGAAAGAACGCTTTGGAAGAGATGATCTCATCTCGATGTGGATTGCCGACATGGAATTTGCTTGTGGCGACTTCATAACCGATGCGCTTCACGAGCGAGTAAATCATCCCATTCTCGGCTACACCACGCCTATGCAAGGCTATTACGACGCCATACTGGGTTGGCTGAAAAATGAACACAACTGGGAAATCAAGCAAGAATGGCTGAACTATATCCCGGGTATAGTGAAAGGTATCGCCTTCGTCATTATGAACTTCACCAAACCCGGCGACAAGGTGATAATCCAACCGCCGGTATATCCCCCCTTCAAGGCAACTCCCGAGATGCACGGCAGAAAATTGGTCTACAATCCATTGATAGAAGAGAACGGTACCTACAAGATGGACTTGGAAGGTTTACGCAATCTGATAGACGGAGACTGTAAGCTATTCATACTATGTAACCCCCATAACC
>DAIREI010000328.1:0-2777 GCA_036795675.1 Bacteroidales bacterium | reverse complement strand
CGCACTGCTAAAAGAGAAATCTTAACCAAAGAAGAAGAAGCGGAGATTAATGAAAATATAGTAGAAAAAATTAATAAAGAAGAGGAATAAGAATATGGCAGTAACAATGGCAGATATCCAACACTTGCGCAAAATGACAGGTGCAGGGATGATGGATTGCAAGAATGCATTAAACGAGTGTGACGGCGATTACGACAAAGCCATCGAGATAATACGTAAAAAAGGACAAGCCGTAGCTGCAAAACGCGAAGACCGCGAAGCAGCCGAAGGTTGTGTATTGGCCGCTACCAACGGCGATTATGCCGCTATAGTAGCCGTGAAGTGCGAGACCGACTTCGTAGCCAAGAACGAAGACTTTATCAATATGGTAAGGAAGATATTGAACGCAGCCCTCGAAAACAAGCCCGCAACCGTAGAAGACCTGAAAGCTATTGACGTAGAAGGCCGTAAGGTGGAAGAACTGATTACCGACCGCATCGGTGTTACCGGCGAAAAGATGGAGCTGGGCGCTTATGAATACCTGAATGCTCCTACTACCGTGGCTTATATCCACCCGGGAAACAAGTTGGCGACTATCGTTGGGTTCAACCAAGCCAACGTAGATACTCAAGTGGCCAAAGACGTGGCTATGCAAGTAGCCGCTATGAATCCCGTGAGCATTGACCCCGAATCGGTTCCGGCAAACGTAATCGAAACCGAAAGAAAGATTGCCCGCGAGAAAGCCATCGAACAAGGTAAGCCCGAAAACATCCTCGACAGGATAGCCGACGGCGCCGTGGCTAAGTTCTACAAAGATTATACCTTGCTGAATCAGGAATACATCAAAGATAGCAAAATGACTATTGAGCAGTTCTTGAAGAAACAAGATAAGGACTTGACAGTAACTGCCTTTAAGCGTGTAAACCTCAACGTAGAATAATAAGATACTTTCTTATCAAATAAAGGAAAGCCGGTTGTTTCGTACAGATTCAACCGGCTTTTGCTTTTACTGCATCTCCACATCCATCAGCTCTGCCAATAGCGGCATCCGCTCTACCTCGTATCTTTTCTTGAACGCCTCTACCTTGGCCTTGCCGTACTTGTCTTCATCCAACACCATAGCCTCGGCCGGAAAGGGGCGGTCGTTGGTGATCTTCACGTCGATAACTACGGGCAGTTCACTTGCTTTGGCTTGATCGAATACATGCTTCAACTGGCTTCTATGGGTCACGGTGAAGCCTTTGGCTCCCATTCCCTCGGCCACCTTGGCGAAGTCGGCGCTTTGCAAATGCACTCCGTACTTGGTTTGGTGGTTATCTTCCTGCTCGCCCTCGATAAAACCGAAGGAGTTGTTGGAGAAGACGATATTGATAATCGATTGTTTGTATTTTACTTGCGTAATGATGTCCTGCATCACCATAGCAAAACCGCCGTCGCCATTCAAGGTAAAGACCTGACGGCCGGGGCAACTGAGGCCGGCTGCTATGCCTGACGGAACACCATAACCCATGGTGGCAAACCGCCCCGAAGTGGTGAAACGTTGCTTTTCGTTCATCTCCAACATGCGCACGGCAAAGATGGTTACGTTGCCTACGTCGCAGGTAAAGACGGCATTCTCTTCGGCAATGCGGTTAATCTCCTTAAAGACCGGTTCGGGACGTAACGGTATTTCGTCACTGCACTCGAAGCCCTTTAACCAATCTGTCCAGTTCTGTTTATTAATGAGGCAGGCCCGATAGAAGGGAGTAGTCTCACGTTTCTTACCCAACTCCGTCAAACGCTTCATCGTCTCTTTGGCATCGCCCAATATAGCAACATCGGTCTTGTGCCGGCTTCCCAAGCGTGCAGGGTGAATATCTACCTGTATAAACTTGGCATCGGGCGGAAAAACTACCTTGACAAAGGGAAAATCGCTGCCTACGAAGAGGATAAGGTCGGCTGCGGCTATGGCCTCATTGGCCGGTTTGGTCGAGAGCCTGCCCGAGCATCCCATCAACGACTTTACATTATCATTTATAATTCCTTTGGCTAATACCGAAGTAATAATAGGCATGGAATAATGCTCCGATAAGGCAACAATCTCCTCCGAAGCCCCCCGAGCGCCTTGCCCTACAAACAACACGGGTCGTTCGGCCTTACCTATCAGCTCCACCGCAGCCTGCAGGTCTTTCTCGCCGGGCATGGGCAATGAAGTACGATGGCTTGCAGCCGACGAGATGTCCGCATCGGGGATGTCCATCGCTCCATAGTCGACCGGTATGGTTACTACAGCAACCCCGTTATTGGCATAAGCCTGACGGATGGCCTCGTCCACTACGAAGGGAAGGCTCTCGGGCGTCATCACCGTGCGGTTATAAACGCTCACGTCGGCAAACATGGGGTTTTCGTTCAACTCCTGAAAGAAGTTGTAGTTCATCACCCGCGACTGCACTTGTCCTACCAAAGCCAATACCGGCACCCGGTCCATCATGGCATCGTACAGCCCGTTGAACAAGTGCGTGGCTCCCGGCCCCGCAGTACCGAAGCAAACGCCTATCTTACCCGTAAGTTTAGCCTCGGCGGCAGCAGCCAAAGCCCCTACTTCCTCGTGCCTCACCTGTATATACTTTATGGTTTCGCTCTTGGCAAGCAAGGCATCCATAATGGAGTTGAACGACCCGCCGGGTATACCGTAAATATGATTCACACCCCAACTTTCCAGCACATTGAGCATCGCAATGCCCGATTTAATTGTCTTTTCCATACCTAAATGATTATATACTATAAGAACAATGAAGCGGCCGATTTGTTGAATAAGT
>DAIREI010000327.1:0-2777 GCA_036795675.1 Bacteroidales bacterium | reverse complement strand
GCTTCGTTCTGGATAAAGAATAGAGAAGAAGCTCAGTTGATAAACGTAGCCAAGGTTACTTTCGGCGGAGAAGTTCTTCCTCCGAATGCCTCATCTGTTAACATTGTAGCCGGTATTTATGATTTCATCGTTGAGGTAGAAGGCTACTACACCTATACCGACAAGTTTATTGTGACAGAAGGTGCTCCGATAAAATATGTGATAATGGAGAAGATCCCCACCTACGATGTCCTTTTCTCTGTTGGAGGCAATCTCGGCGGAGGAATAGGGCCCCTCTCCGATGCCACCATCACGTTGGGATTCATCAAAAATGAAGCGGGCAATTATCAATTCAATTTACCCGAAGGCGAATATCCTTATATTGTCAAGCACGAAAATTTCAAGACTCACACTGGAACCGTTACCGTCCCTGCCGCAAATACCATGGTTCTGACTCTTGTAGCCGGAGAATCGGATACCTATACGCTTACGTTCGATGTTAAAGACAGCAACGGCGGAGCCGTGGAAGATGCCATGATTACGCTGAACAGCGTGGACTACGCAGCCGGTATTTATGGGTTTGGGGAACTTGAGGCAGATATATATGAATACAGTGTTGCGAGAGCAGGATATGAAACTCGAACGGGCAAGCTGGTATTAACGGCCGATGAAACCGTAGTTGTTGATATGGGCGAACCCACCTTTTATAATGTATCATTCGTGGTAACAGACGAAGACGGAGCCGCTATCGACGACGCAGTCATCACCTTCGACGGCGAAGTGTTAGGTGGCAGTTCCGCAACCGTGGTTCCCGGGACGTACGACTACTCCGTATCCAAGGAAGGTTACGATGCCCTTAGCAGCAGCGTGACCGTCACCGACCAGGACCAAGAGGTGGCTGTTACGCTCGTCCTGACCAGGTACACCGTCACTTTCAACGTGGTGGACGAAGAGGGCAACGCCATTGACGACGCCGTTGTCACTTTCAACGGAGAAGACCTGGAAAGGTACACAGCGGTTGTTCACGTCCCCGGCATGTACCTCTACCTGGTCTCTAAGGAAGGGTACGAATCAAAATCCGGCCGCCTGTTCGTAACAAAAGACGAAACCATCAACGTCACGCTCATACTTGTCGAATACACAGTCTCCTTTGCCGTGAAAGACGAAGACGGGGCCGCTATCGACGATGCAGTTATCACCTTCGATGGCGAAGTATTGACATCTTCTCCCGCAATTGTGGTTCCCGGGACGTACGACTATTTCGTATCGAAGGACGGCTACGACGCCGTTAACGGCAGCGTGACCGTCGCCGACCAGGACCAAGAGGTGGCTGTCACGCTTGTCCTGACCAGGTATACCGTTACTTTCAACGTGGTGGACGATAGCGGCAATGCCATCAGCGATGCAACCATTATATTCGATGGCGAAACATTGAGTTCGTATTCAGTGGCCGTTCTTCCCGGAACATACAATTACACCGTGTCGAAAGACAAATACAGCTCTGTGGAAGGAAGCGTGGCTGTTGTTGATGAAAACATAACGGTAAATATTGAATTGACGCCGGAGGTAGGGATAGACGATATGGGCAATTCTTTGGTTAGGGTGTATCCCAACCCATTCGTCAATCATATTACGGTAGAGGACCCTGGTAATGTGTATCGGCACATCTCTGTCAGCGACCTTTCGGGCAACGTGGTTTTGTCGCGCCCACTGGATGGAGAAAAAAGCATCTTAACGGATAGCCTTCCTAAAGGAACCTATTTGGTTGCATTGTCTGATAAAGACGGCAATCGTTCGGTATACAAGATGATAAAGAAGTGAGTTTAATAAAGATTGTATAGATTTATCCTCTATTATAATTATAACCAAAAAGTATTCAAGTATGAAATTAGTAAAAAGATTCATTATTCTATTTTTATTGTTAGTATGCTGTGCCGGTTATGCCGATGCCCAGCTCAAGGTTTTAGAGCCGAATGTATTGTTGAGAGGAGTGGTAGAAGAAGACGCTGAAGCTATAGGCTTCTTTCATTTCGCCAACCATTATTGGATTTCCTATTGGAGTTTGACTGAATTGCCAGGGAACAAGTTGGGGAAGCTTTACATATACCGTAACGATGGTGAAAAGATCACCTATGCGACTACCACGACGCTTATAGATATGCCTCAGGATACCGAAGAGGGGGGCCATCAAAACTATCTCGGCTTTACCACTGATGGTGAGTATGTGTATGCTGTGAACAACAGCAAGAATATATTCGTAATCGACCCGGCTCAATACGCAGTGGTCGATATCATTGCGACAGATCCGATAACCGGATGCGTATCAATAGCCTACGATTACCAGAACAAGGGTTTTTGGTGTTCTGACATGGATGGGCATGAGGTCTACTTTGTGGGGAAAGATGGCACAGTAGACAAAAACCGCACCATGGGGACAGAAGGGAACCACATCATGGGTCTTGCCTATGATGACATCTCGGAAGGCGGCCCTTACCTGTGGACTTCCGTATCGGGGCTTGCGTATGAGCAGAATCTGGCTCGGATAGGCCGGTTCCATATCGGAAGCGGCGAATATGAATCATTTGTTTACGATGCCAAAGCATGTATAGGATTCTATCCGGTGGACGGCTCGTATATGGGCAGCATATACATCTATCCTGACTATGCGATCGAGAAATTAGTGCTGGCCGGTTTCTATTCGAGCGCATTTGGTTTGTTTGCGCTTGACCTTGGGGATATATCCCAGCCGGGAACACCCAGAGGAGTTGAAGGCTTTAGCCTCAGTACAAGCCAGGCAG
>DAIREI010000326.1:0-2785 GCA_036795675.1 Bacteroidales bacterium | reverse complement strand
AATAGTGAATAGTGAATAGTGAATAGTGAATAGTGAATAGTGAATAGTTATCAGTAAACATCTTTTCATTTTTTCGGTTTTAATTTTCCGTTTTTCTTATCTTTGCGCCATAAAACAATCCTTTTTATGGAACACCATATACCTACACTTATTCAAGACCTCGCACTTATTCTTTGCACGGGAGCCATCGTCACGCTGCTCTTCCGTAAGATAAAACAGCCGGTTGTATTGGGCTATATCATCGCCGGATTCCTTATCGGCCCTCACTTGAACCTCTTTCCTACCGTTGCCGACGAGGCGAATATCAAGACGTTGTCAGACATCGGGGTGATATTCCTTCTCTTCGGATTAGGGCTGGAGTTCAGCTTCAAGAAACTGATGCGGGTGGGAGGCTCGGCGTCGATAACGGCCCTGGTCGAGATTGTCTTTATCTGCATAGCGGGCTATTTTACGGGAATGGCGCTGGGCTGGTCGAAGATGGACTGCCTCTTCCTTGGCGGTATGCTGGCTAGTTCGTCCACTACCATTATTATACGCGCTTTCGACGAGTTGGGCGTTAAGACCAAAAACTACGCCCGCGTAGTGTTCGGCGTGCTGGTGGTGGAAGACATTGTGGTGATTCTATTGATGGTATTACTGTCGACCATTGCCGTAACCCAGCATATCGAGGGGATGGAGATGCTCTTTACCGTAGGCAAGCTGTTCTTCTTCCTTATTATATGGTTTGTGTTGGGGATATACCTTATCCCTACTTTCCTGAAAAAGATAAAGAACCTGATGGACGACGAAGGCTATCTCATTCTGTCAATAGGGCTTTGCCTCGCCATGGTGATCATCGCCGTACAAGTAGGCTTCTCGGCCGAGCTAGGGGCATTTATCATGGGATCTATTCTGGCCGAAACCACCGAAGCGGAGAAGATAGAACATATAACCAAACCCGTAAAAGACCTTTTCGGGACGATATTCTTCGTCTCAGTGGGGATGATGATCGACCCCAAAGTGATGGTAGAGCACGGTTGGGCGGTTGTACTTGTCACCTTGCTTGTGGTAGTAGGTAAAGTATTCAGCACCTCACTCGGAGCGGTTCTGTCGGGTCAATCGTTGAAACAAGCCATACAAGTGGGGATGAGCATGGCACAAATCGGCGAATTCGCCTTCATTGTGGCCACGCTGGGATTGAGCCTCGGCGTAATCAGCGACTTCCTCTTCCCCATAGCGGTAGGGGCATCGGCCATCACTACGTTCACCACGCCCTACATGATTAAATACTCCGACAATTTCTATCATTTTGTAGAACGGGTGATGCCCAAGAAATGGCTGAAAGCCATCGACAACTACACCACCAGCTCTAAGACCATCCAGGCCGAGAGCGAATGGAAGCAATACACCAAGTCTTTCTGGATTAATTTGCTGAGCAACGGTGTAATCCTACTGGCCTTGATATTGGCAGGAATACAATTCTTGCAGCCTTTCTTGAATAGATTCATCGACAACCACCTCACTACAAGCCTTATTACCGCTGTTATTGTCTTGGCCGTTTCGTCTCCATTTATTTGGGCATTGCTGTTCAAGATACCGAAGAACAAATCCTACCGCGACTTATGGAAGAGCGACGAGTACAAGAACGGGCCTATGATGGTAATGGCAATCACCCGTATCATTGTAACTGTGGTGTTGGTCGGTTATTTCATCTACAAGCTGTTTTCGCCCTACTTTTCAGGCGCCATTATCATCTTGTTGATAGTTGTGATAATCGCGCTGATTTTATTCTTGTCCCGGTATATTCGTAAGCGCTATGCCCAAGTGGAAGGCCACTTTATGGAGAACTTTCACGGTCGCGAGATAGCCGAGGCCAAAGCGGCAAGCAATGTAATAAAGCAAGAATTGATGCCCCATGTAAAACAATCGTCTATCGATATTAACCTTGTCGACTTGGAGATTGAGCAGAACGCCCCTTATGCCGGCGAGAAGATAGTAGACCTGCCCTGGCGCGAAGGCTATCGTATCAACATCGTCTATATCAAGCGGGGCGAGCAACTCATCTACGCCCCCGGCCCCAACGAGCGCCTCTTCCCTTTCGACCATATAGGCGTAATTGCTTCGGAGGCCGACTTAGACCGCTTCCTCCCCCTATTCAATCAAAAGGCAGATACGGGAAAATCGACTTCCAATGCCGATGATATTATCGTTAAAAAGATTGTGATTGGCGAAGACAGCGAATTGAACGGCAAAGAGATAAAGGACGCGGGAATAAGGGAACGCACCGGCGGATTGGTGGTCGGCATAGAAAAAGGAGAAGAAAGCTTTGTCAACCCCTCGCCCGACACCACCTTCGAGACCAACGATATTGTATGGGTAGTAGGCGAGCGGAAACGATTGCAGGAGGTATAGTTCATTAGATATATCTAATAGAAACCCCTAAAAACACACTTTTTATTAGATATATCTAATAGAAATTCAAAACATATTCATTACATTTGCAATGAATAAATCTCAATGAGTTATGGATTGGTATGGTACGACAAACAGCGCTATCTTGTTGGAAATAGGGAGCAGAATAAGAGCGACGCGTGTTAATAAGAAATTCTCGCAAAAAGAAGTGGCAGAGCGAGCAGGCATTAGTGCGTTTACAGTCAGCCAGATTGAAACAGGTAAAAATAGCTCTACTATTTCATTGATTGCCGTAATGAGAGTATTGAAGTTATTAGAGAATCTGGAAGACTTTATTCCTGTTCCTGTAATAAGTCCTGTTGAACTGTTAAACCAACAAAATAAGAAGAAAGGC
>DAIREI010000325.1:0-2789 GCA_036795675.1 Bacteroidales bacterium | reverse complement strand
GATACTGAATTATTTTATAGCGGAAGCATCGGTTAGTCCCATACAGATTGCCCGGCTGAAAGGGAAGTCGCGCAAACGCGCTTCGGGAGTAAACAGAGTAAAAAACAACCCTAACGAGGACTCGGAATGGTAGATTATGCAAACGTAAAGCTTTGGGGAAAACTTGTGGGAGTGGCCTATTGGGATGCTTCGAGGCAGGCGGCCAACTTCGAGTACTCGTCAAGGTTCGTTCGCGAAGAACTGGATGTGTCTCCGCTACACATGCCGCTCGAAGAGAACCGGATATACACTTTCCCCCAACTGAATTACGAAACATTCAAAGGCTTGCCCGGGATGCTGGCCGACTCGTTGCCCGACAATTTCGGTAATGCCCTGATCAACCGGTGGCTGGCCGAGCAGGGGCGCGATCCCAACTCGTATAACCCGGTAGAACGGCTGCTGTATGAAGGACGTCGCGGTATGGGCGCCCTGGAGTTTGAACCGGCGGAACGTATCATGTCGAATATTTCTACCCGCATCGAGTTGGATGGCTTGGTGGAGGCTGCCGGCGCGGCTTTGAGCAACAAACAAACCTTAGATGCCGGTTTGAATAAAGATTCAGACTTGTTGCAAATAATGAAGGTTGGGACTTCGGCCGGAGGTGCAAGGGCCAAGGCGGTTATTGCATGCAACGAGCAAACGGGCGAAGTGAGGTCGGGGCAGTTAAATGCTCCCAAGGGTTTTACCCATTGGCTTCTCAAACTCGACGGCGTAACCAATAGTGAACTGGGCGATCCGCAGCACTACGGCAGGATAGAATACGCCTACTATAAAATGGCTACCGCTTGCGGCGTTGATATGACCGAGTGCCGGCTATTGGAAGAAAACGGGCGGGCGCATTTTATGACTAAACGCTTCGATAGGGTAGGAGGAAAGGAGAAATTGCACATGCAAACACTCTGCGGGCTGGCTCACTTCGATTTCAATATGCCGGGAGCTTATTCCTACGAACAGCTATTTCAAGTGATGCGTACGTTACGTCTCCCTTATCGCGATGCGTAGCAGGTGTATCGCAGAATGGTATTCAACATCGTTGCCCGAAACCAGGACGACCATACCAAAAACTTCTCCTTCCTGATGGATAACAATGGCAAATGGAGTTTATCGCCTTTATCGCCGGCTTACGATATGGCTTATTCTTATAATCCGCAAGGCGTCTTCACTTCCCGGCACCAGCTATCGGTGAACGGCAAGCGCGATAATTTCGTTAAGGAAAATTTAATAAAAGTGGCTCAATCAATGAATATTAAAAAGCCTAATGAGATAATAGAGGAAGTAGTGTCTTCGGTATTGCAGTGGCATAGTGTAGCCGCCGAATGCGGTGTGCCGGATAATCAGATTAAAAGCATTGGCGCTGCGCTTAGGTTGGGGTGGTAATAAATTAGCCATTCTGTAGGAATGAAAGCTCGGTAGCAAGTGGATATTTCATTTTATCAGGGCATGCCGGCAACTCAAATCATAAGGGCAAAACAATGCTTCCCATCTTCGGATGAATAGCTTATCTTAAAACCGTACTGCTTGGCAATGGCATTAACCAGCGATAAGCCCAATCCGATGGAATCTTTCCGCTTGCTGTCATGATAGAAATAATCGAACACCTTTTCTGCATCGAGCGGATCGGTAGCGCCGGTATTGCAGATGCGCAGGGAAGTAGGGGTAATCAGGATCTCAATGCGTCCGCCTTCCTTTATATTATGGACAAAGGCATTTTTAATTAAGTTGCCGATTAATACGGAAGCCAGGGTTTCATTCATTTTTACTTTCATCTCCCCTTCTTCCTGCCGTTCTATTTCAATGCCGAACGATTCGTATATCTCAGAGCAATCAGTCAGGTATTTATCAGTCAAGCGGTTTATGTTCACTATTTCTTCGTCGGGGAACTGATTATTCTCTATCTTGGTTAATAGTAATAAAGTACGGTTCAGTTTTATTATCTGCGAGAGCGATTGCTTGGTCTTTAGTATCTCTTCCAATTGTTTCTCATTCAGGTCGGTATCGCTCATCAACAATTCAAGCCGGTTCTGGCAGGCGGCCAAAGGCGTTTGCAATTCATGCGAGGCATGGCCGATAAACATTTTCTGCTTGTTGTAAGCGTCAATGTTGCGTTGGGCGCTACGGGTGACTACAGTGTTCAGTTTGCGAAATTCGGTAATGTCTGTCTCATTATCCAATGGTTCAAGCTCTTTGTTTACATTGAAATTGTCGAGCCAGGCCAGCGTTCGGTGCAGTGGCTTAAAGCTGCGGTAAAGTATCCATGCATCGATAAAAATGATTACCAACAACAGCATCAGATAAAGGATGATTATCCAAATAAGGATGGCCTCACGCAGGTCTTCTTTTTCTATGGTGGGGATAAGAACAGTGAGTTCGTAGTAGCGGAAATCCTTATCCTTAAATATGGTCTTCAGGATACGGGCAGGCTCCGTCTCCTTCTTTGTATCGATGTAAATCATTTCGTCGCTATAGCGGATATGGGGTACGGTATCGGCATAAGCAACGGTTACCTCATGAATGTAATAGCTGTTGTTGGTTCCGCTGTCTTTCGAGGGCAACTCCTCGCCTGCCAATGCACGGGTGATTATCAGCTCGGAATAATCTTCCAGCGCGTCGTCTGTTTCGTCGTTTATCTCTTCAATAATAATCAGGTAGAAAGCGGTAGCCCAGACGGCGAATAGCACCAACAGTGTAAGGGATGTCTGGGCTTACGTTCGCGGGGTTTAGTTTCTTTCTTGGTTTCCGGTTCTTTAATG
>DAIREI010000324.1:0-2811 GCA_036795675.1 Bacteroidales bacterium | reverse complement strand
ACAATTGGGGTATTTATCCGCGTAGCGTCGAGGGATCGAAAGGCATACTCACAAGTCCGCTTATCCATTCCTCTATCGGGCATCTCTTCTCCAATACTATCCCCCTGCTTATCTTGGGCTGGATGTTGGTCTACTTCTACAAGGACATCAGCTTGGCTGTTTTTGCGACGCTTTGGTTGTTGTCGGGGCTGTTTACCTGGCTGTTCGGGCGCGAAGCCTGGCACATCGGAGCCAGCGGACTCATCTACGCCCTCTCCTTTTTCCTGTTTTTTAGCGGGATACTAAGAAAGTATATCCCCCTGATTGCCGTCTCGCTCTTAGTTGCTTTCCTCTACGGCAGCACGATATGGAACATGTTTCCCATCGCCGAACTGGTTGACCCCCGCGTATCGTGGGAAGGCCATTTGTCGGGAGCCATCAGCGGCCTGATATGCGCCTTCCTGTTCCGGAACTACGGCCCGCAAAAACCCGTTGAGCCGGAGGAGGAAGAGGATGAAGAAGGTGAGAATGAAAACAATGAAGGGAATGAAGAAAATGAAAACAATAAGCATTTTGAGGGAATACGGCTTGACATTAACCGGAATACTACTTGACATTAACCGGAATACTACTTGCTGAAAACTTGAAACAGGCTTGAAGACTTTAAAGGTGTAGACCCTTGGTGTTAGAAGGTGTACAGTGTCGACGTTCGAGGGTGTACAGTGTTGGCGTTAAAGGTTGTACAACCTTTGAACTAAGAACTAAGAACTTTGCGCCGGAGAGACGCAATGCTCTACTTAAAAGCGCCCTAATCTTAGATTTTGAATTTACAAATTTAGCAAAAAACCGGAAAAATCAAAAGGGAATTAACGAATTATTTGCATTTAAATTATTTTTACCCATCTTGCAAAACCTATTGTTATTATCATTGTTATAGTATCATAGAATGAACAATCACATAAATATCAACAATTAAATCAAACAAAATTATGTATTACAGCAATGGTAACTACGAGGCTTTTGCGCATCCGAGGAAGCCTGAGAACGTAGAACAGAAATCGGCGTATCTGGTGGGTTCGGGTTTGGCATCGTTGGCGGCTGCCGTGTTTTTGATTCGCGATGCCCAAATGGACGGGAAGAAGATTCACATTTTCGAAGAATTGCCGCTGCCGGGCGGAAGCTTGGACGGTATTTTGCAACCGACACAGGGCTTTATCATCCGCGGCGGACGCGAGATGGAGAATCATTTCGAGTGCTTGTGGGATTTGTTTCGCTCCGTGCCTTCCCTCGAAGTGAAGGATGCTTCGGTGTTGGATGAGTTTTATTGGCTCAATAAGGACGACCCCAACTTCTCTAAGTGCCGCGCCACTATCAACAAAGGCGAGAATGCCCAAACGGGCGACAAGTTTACCCTTACTGACAAGGCGATACAGGAGATAATGACGCTTTACCTCACCTCGGAAGAGGAACTGAACGACAAGCGCATCGACGAGGTGTTTACCGAAGAGTTCTTCCAATCGAACTTCTGGCTCTATTGGCGTACGATGTTTGCTTTCGAAACCTGGCACAGCGCCATGGAGATGCGCCGCTACATCATGCGCTTTATCCACCACATCGGCGGGCTGCCCGACTTGTCGGCCCTGAAGTTTACCAAATACAACCAGTACGAATCGTTGGTGATGCCGCTGGTGAAGTTCCTCGAATCGAAAGGCGTGAAGTTTATGTATGAAGCGCAAGTGCAGAATATTATGGTAGACACGAACACCAACAAGAAGGTGGCTCGCAAGATCATCTACACTCAAGGCGGAGCCGAAAAGGAAGTCAACCTGACCGAGAACGACCTGGTGTTCGTCACCAACGGTAGCATCACCGAAAGCACCACCTACGGCAGTCAAAAACAGGTAGCCAAGATGAACGCTTCCTCCGGTGGAAGTTGGAGTTTGTGGCAACGCCTGGCCGCTCAGGACATGACATTCGGTAAACCCGAAAAGTTCTGCGGCGACATATCGAAGACCTACTTCGTCTCGGCTACGGCTACTACGCTCGATATGAAAGTTCCCCCATTCATCGAAAAAATATGCCAACGCGACCCCTTTACCGGCAAGGTAGTGACGGGCGGCATCGTGAGCGTTAAGGACTCGAACTGGCTGATGAGCTGGACGCTGAATCGCCAGCCCCACTTCAAGGCACAACCTAAAGACCAATTGGTGGTATGGATATACGGCCTGTTCCCCGAAGAAAAAGGCAACTACGTAAAGAAAGCGATGAAAGACTGCACAGGCGAAGAGATTGCTCAAGAGTGGCTCTACCACATGGGCGTTCCCCAAGACCAAATCAAGGAAATGGCAGCCAACTCGGTCAATACCATTCCCTGTATGATGCCTTACGTGATGTCGTACTTCATGCCCCGCTCGTTGGGCGACCGTCCGTTGGTGGTTCCGCAAGGTTCGGTCAATTTGGCCTTTATCGGCAACTTTGCCGAGACCGTTCGCGACACCGTATTCACTACCGAATATTCCGTGCGTACGGCCATGGAAGCGGTGTATCAATTGCTGAATGTAGACCGTGGCGTACCCGAAGTCTATGCTTCTGCCTACGACATACGCGCTATCTTCGCCGCCTCCGGCCGCCTGATGGACCGGAAGAAGATAACAGACCTGAAAGTGCCGTTCTTTGTGAAGTACCTCGAAAAGAAGGGTATCGAAAAGACGAAAGGCACAATGATATATGATATGCTGGAAGAGGCAGGGTTGATATAATAAACACCTCCCCTAAGTCCCCTCCCAAGGAGGGGACTTCTTAACTCCCCCTCCTTGGGAGGGGGGTGGGGGG
>DAIREI010000323.1:0-2816 GCA_036795675.1 Bacteroidales bacterium | reverse complement strand
ATTCCTCTATTCCAAACTCCCCTCCTTGGGAGGGGGCGGGGGAGGTGTTACAATTCCAATTGATTCTTTACCAGCTGGTAATAGGCCCCCTGCTTTTTCGTCAGTTCTTCGTGCGTACCTATTTCGGCAATCTCTCCTCTTTCCAATACCACTATCTGGTCGGCATTGCGTACGGTACTCAGCCGGTGGGCAACGATGACTACGGTCTTGCCCTCGAAGAATTGATTGAGGTTTTCCATAATTACCTTTTCGTTGTTCGCATCGAGGGCGTTAGTCGCCTCATCGAAGAAAACAAACTCCGGTTCTTTGTACACCGCCCGGGCAATAAGGATGCGTTGTTTTTGTCCCTGACTCAATCCATGCCCCTCGGTACCTATCTTGGTGTTGTACGACATGGGCAGGGTTTCGATAAACTCGCGTATGTTGGCGACGTTTACCGCATGCAACAGTTTCCCTTTGTCTATATTATCTTCGCCCGGCGCAATATTATTGGCGATGGTATCGGAGAAGATGAAGCCATCCTGCATTACTACGCCGCAGTTTTTCCGCCATTGGCGCCAACTATACGACTCCAGGTGGTTGCCTCCCAAATAAATCGTTCCTTTCTGCAAGGGATAGAAGCCGAGCAGCAGTTTAACCAATGTGGTTTTACCGCTTCCGCTCATCCCTACAATAGCCGTTTGTTTGCGTGCCGGAATGGCGAGGTTCAGGTCGCGGATAACGGGTTCGCCCACTGCGGTCTGGTCGTAAGCGAAGGAGGCGTTCTCCAATCGTAAGCCTTTATTTCCTGGTATTTCCTGTATCTTATTATCCTCGGACTTCTCTTCATCGTCTTTCTCATGTACCTCACTCAGACGTTCCAAGCTGAGCTTAGCATCCTGCGTTTGCCTGAGAAAACTGATTATCTGATCTACCGGGCCATTCAACTGCCCGATGATGTATTGCACCGAGGTCATCATCCCCAGCGTTAGTTGCCCTTCCACTACCATGGCGGCTACCAACGCTGTAATTACAATATTCTTCGTCTGATTGATGAGGATAGCTCCCGAGTCCTGATACTGCGACAAGGCCAACCCCTTGATGCGCAGCCGGAACAGTTTGGCTTGTATGCGTTCCCACTCCCAGCGCTTCTGCCGTTCGCAGGCATTGAGCTTAATCTCCTGTATACCGGTTATCAATTGAATGATGTTACTTTGGTTGGCTGCCTGTTGGGCAAAGTTCTTATGGTCAAGCTCGGCGCGTTTTTTCATAAACAACCATACCCAGCCAAAATAGAGCACACTACCTACTACAAAGATGCCGAATATCTTGAGGCTGTATATGCAAAGCACAATGCCGAATATCACAATGTTGAACATCGAGAACAGGATACTAAGGCTCGAACTGGTAAGGAAACTCTGGATGCGGCTATGATCGCCGATGCGCTGCATTATATCCCCCGTCATCTTGGTGTCGAAGTAGCCGATGGGCAGGCGCATCAATTTGGTAAGGAAGTCTGAAATAAGCGCTATATTGATACGCGCCCCCAGATGCAACAGTATCCATCCGCGTATAAACTCTACCGACGAACTACTGAGCGTGAGAACTAATTCGGCGATAAGAATTAAATAAATGAACTTGATGTTCTGCCCGTTTATCCCTATATCTACCAACGACTGGGTAAGAAAGGGGAATATCAGTTGCAGTAAACTCCCGAAGAGCAACCCCAGGAAGAGTTGGAAGATTAAGTTCTTATAGGGTTTGATGTAGGAAAACAGAAAGCCGAAGCCTTTGCGGTTGATCTTCTCATCGTCTTGCGAGTAGAACTCGGGAGTAGGCTCGAGCAAGAGCACCATCCCCACCGGCTTGCCTTCGTGCATACTGCTTATCCAGCACCGGCAGAACTCCTCTTTGGTGTATTTTACTTTACCTCCGGCAGGGTCGGCCACATAAATCGTTGCCTCGTTGTCCCGCTCTTTCTTTATCTTATATACAACAACAAAGTGATTCTGATTCCAATGTACGATGCAAGGCATAGGAGCCTCAACCAACTGCTCGAAGGTGAGCCGGGCGCCCATCGTACGGAAGCCGATATTCTCGGCCGCTTCGCTGATTCCCAGCATCGATACCCCCGTACGCGTAATGTGCGACTTCTCTCGCAGGCCTTCCAACGAAAAACGACGGCCGTAGTGCGCCGCCACCATGCGGAGGCAGGTGGGGCCGCAGTCCATGGCGTCGTGCTGGATATAGGAGGGGAAGGACTTCATTCACCCGCAAAGATACAATTTTTTACCGGATAATAACCCTCTTCGCCTTTCCATTTAGCTATGTAGGGATTATAGTGACAATGAAGCGGTTGGGAATAAATATCATCGGGGTTCTTCAGGAATACCCGGCAATCTGTACATATATACCGGAACTCGCAATCTCTGCAAACCGATATCTTGTCTTTTGTGATATCCCAATATTTCCGAAAAGAGGGTCTCTTTATTATGCTCTCAATATCATTTTCAAAGATATTGCCGAAAACTTCATGCGAAAAGGGGCAACTCTTGATATTGCCTTCTGGGCTGATGAATATTTTTTTGTGTAAACATGTGTTGTGATGCATCGCTTCTGTGATGTGAAACATATTCAAAGAAAAGCATTCTTTCCCCACCATGCCGCATTGCATTTTGCGTACGTCTTCTTTGATATATGCAATAATGGTGTGTTCCAAATCTTCAACTCCTTCGGTAGGCGAGCAATACAGCACAATTTTATTTACAATGAAATTGTTCAACAGCAACGTTTTTACTGATCCCGAATCATACTCGGGAAGATAGGGTAACAATATC
>DAIREI010000322.1:0-2829 GCA_036795675.1 Bacteroidales bacterium | reverse complement strand
CCCAAGGAGGGGGAGGCGCAAAGCGAACAATTTTAACTCTTAGTTCTTAGTTTTTAGTTCTTAACTCTTAGTTCATGGATGTAATCCGCCTCTTATCCGATTCCATAGCCAACCAGATTGCCGCCGGTGAGGTGATTCAACGCCCTGCTTCGGCCGTAAAGGAGTTGATAGAGAATGCTGTGGATGCCGGAGCCGACCGTATACGCGTGGATATACGCGATGCCGGACGCTCGATGATACAGGTGTGCGACAATGGCAAGGGGATGTCGGAGACGGATGCTCGGATGGCTTTCGAGCGGCACGCTACTTCCAAGATAAGCACGGCGCAGGACTTGTTCTCCCTTCAAACGATGGGTTTCCGGGGCGAAGCTTTGGCTTCGATTGCCGCCGTGGCGCAAGTGGAGCTAAAGACCAAGCGAAAGGAAGACGAAACGGGAACCATGCTCTGCATCTCCGGCTCGCAGGTGGAGCGTCACGAACCGGTGGCCGCTACGGAAGGCAGCGTATTTACGGTAAAGAACCTTTTCTTCAATGTGCCTGCCCGGCGGAAGTTCCTCAAATCGAACGAGACGGAGTTTAAGAACATCCTTACCGAATTTGAGCGGATAGCATTAGTCAATACCGGGATAAGCTTTTCGCTTTATCACAATGATGTAGAGGTGTATAATCTGCCTGCAAGCAACAACAAGCAACGCATAGTAAGCATCTACGGGAAGAAGTTGAGTCAACAGTTGATACCGGTTAATGTAACTACCTCGTTAGTCAACCTGTCGGGCTTTATCGGCAACCCCGAATCGGCCAAGAAGCGGGGCGCTCACCAGTTCTTCTTCGTCAACGGGCGCTACATGCGGCATCCCTATTTCCACAAAGCGGTGATGATGGCCTTCGAGCCTTACATCCCGGCCGGCTTTCAACCCAACTATTTTATATACTTGCAGGTAAGTCCAGATACGATAGATGTGAACATCCATCCTACCAAGACGGAAATTAAGTTCGAGAACGAACGGGCCATTTGGCATATCATCACGCAGGCTGTAAAAGAAGCTATAGCCGTCCCCTCGCTGGAGTTTGACCGCGAAGGCGCTTTCGAGATGCCTGTGTTTAAGGAGAATAAGCCGTCTGCATCCATGCCCCAGGTGTCGCTTCGTTCGGACTACAACCCTTTCCGTGAGCATAACCCGGCTACGTTTGGGAAGACAGATTGGCAGCAGCTATACGAGCAACCCTTAGACAATGGCGAGTTGATCGCCCCGCAAGAGCAACCCGAATCCGAGCCTATGCTTCGCGATGAAACCCCGGCCGAGTTCTTATCTTACAAAGGAAAATATTTGATTGTTTCCCTGCCTCCCGGACTCACCATCATCGAACAACGCAGGGCACACATCCGCATCCTTTTCGATGAGTATATCCGCAAGATCGACCGCAAGCAAGGCCTATCGCAAGGCTTGCTCTTCCCCGAAATGATCACCTTTACTGCGCGCGAAGCCACCACCCTTCCTTATCTGTGGGACGACTTCGCCTCCATGGGCTTCGACCTGGCCGACCTGGGTAACAATGCCTATTCCATCAACGGCGTCCCCGAAGGATTGGACAATGTAGACGCCGGCGAAGTATTGCAGGAGATGGTGGATAAAGTGCTGGAAACCGGCTGCGAAGTAGCGGAGGAAGTCTCCGAAACCCTCGCGCTTACCTTGGCTAAGAAATCGGCTATCCCTTCAGGGAAAGTGCTGTTGGGCGACGAAGCCAACAAGCTCATCACCCAACTATTCGCTTCTTCATCGCCCCACTACACCCCCGACGGCAAAGCCATCACCTGGCTGCTGACCGAAGACGAATTGGCGAGACGATTCAAGTAATTTGAATTCACTCTGTTTAGCGAATATGCCACCCTAAAAGTTGGACAAAGAACTTTTGAGGTTCACTTCACACGAAACTCACCCTCTTTTATGTCTAAACCATTATCTATTAGTTCTTCACTCTATTTCAAACCTGGCCAGCGGCGCCATGCGCGCTCTGTTAAGCACCAGTTTGTTTCCGTCGATGTAGTTGTAGTTGTCTACGGTTTCCAGTACTTCTTTAAACTTCTGTTCGGTTTCCATATTCGAGCACATCATCATGGTAGATATGGCGGGCAGGAAGTGGATACGGTCGCCTTTGCGCAAATTGTAGGTGCCGTTAAACACGTTGCATCCGAAGTCGCCGCTTACGTTACCGTCGTGCCTTAAAATCATAAAGGCTTCTTTGCCGCCTTCGGGAGTAACTACGGGCTGACCCATCAGTTCAACCAGCTTCCAACGCTTTCCTATCAGCGTATCGTCTATCTTATCTAAGATATAATTCTGTTCCAACTCGCCCTTGATTTCGTTACCTTTTTGGTCGAGAGAAATCAACCTGTTCTCCCCTACCTTGAAGATGAACTTGTCTTTCTCTAAGTCTTCGATAGTAATAACCAAACCTTTATCGTCCCAAGTAAATGAGCCTTCCGAAGTAAAATTAGCTTCGGGGTTGGCTAAATAGGTTCTGGAAAGAATGAATGTATTGTCGTTGTACAAGACAACCATAAAATCGATGCCTGCACAATCGGCACAAGGAAGTGTTCCTACATACGTACCTGCCCAATCGAGCGAGTTGCGCGAGTTGTGCGAGTCATCCATTGCGGTCGATTTCTCGCCCGACGATTTACATCCAAACATAAGGGCTACTATGCCCATCAATAAAACTACTTTTTTCATACTCTTGTTTATTTAGTTAATACTCTATATAACGTTTTACCACCCCCCCAACCCCCTCCCAAGGAGGGGGAGCTTTTCTCGTAGAGGATAAAATGTT
>DAIREI010000321.1:0-2831 GCA_036795675.1 Bacteroidales bacterium | reverse complement strand
TCCATAACACGGGCGCAAGATATGGAACAGCAAACCACCGAGATGACCAAGCAAGAGCGAAAAGCAAAAGAAAAGGCCGAAAAGCAACAAAAGAAAGAGGAAGAAAAGGCTCGTAAAAAAGCAGAGAAAGCCAGGAAAAAAGCCGAAAAGGAGCCTTACAATTGGGAAAAGGAACGGCCCAAACTTAGCGGCGCGGTAAGCATGGATGCTTACATTCTCTATTGCGACACCATGTGGAACAGAATACAGGATTATAGAGAAAGCATGACATTCTTCCGGCTCGATACAGTTCCCGCTCGCACCGAAACAGACGAGATAATCTATGTGGTAAAGATATTGGATGAAGACGGTAACCAAAAGAATTTCGGACGGTCGCTCTTGCAGGGCATGGAGATGGCGCTCACCGGCACCAATATCATTTTAGATGTAGCCGTTATTTCTTTAATGACTACCAATGCAAGTTTAGATTTGGCCGCCAATCCCCTGCTTGTATTCAGTCATACTAAATGCCTGAAAGGAGGCCCTCAGATCATATCGCTGGCGTACAACGAAGTGAAAGAGATTGTGAACGCCACCAAATCCCAGATGGCCGATATAAAGTCGATGAAAAGCAGTTGCTTGGAAGGGTCGACCGATATGGCCTATCTTATTCCCATGGATGACAAGGAACTCCCCGATGACATAGAGATATTGGATTTAGTTGATATTGATTTGGGAGATGTAGGCTTAGACGAGACGGATGTGTCTGAATTAGACAACTTCGACTTTGACATGATAGAGGTGACGGAAGAGGAGTAATTTAAAATGACAAGGCGCCCATCCTCACGATGGACGCCGTGTTAAAGCCTTTAGGTAATAGTTTCGTAATAATAGTCTCTAAATGCTTTTTTGTATTAACTCTTTTAATCCAGTTTTCACGATACAAATAAATTAAAAATATACCAATGTTCTGTCAATAATCGTCAAAACTTAGTCAATAATCATCAAAAATAGAAGAAATATAAGTGAAAATAGAAAAAACAGGATAAGAATTGGGCAAAAAGGAAAAGGGTTACATTAAAGTATAGACTTTAACACAACCCTTTTCTAATATTTCAATTACTGATTATTGCTTGTAGAAAGCCAAACTGTCGATAGTGGAATCCTTAATGCAATAGGCAATCTTATCCACTTCGGCTTCGCCATAATTGATGTACACTTCAGTTGAGCGGCGGAACTCCGGATTGCGGTTGGTATCATGAAGCAACAAGTAACCCATGATAATATGTCCGGCAGCCTCCACTAAGCGGCGGGCATGGAAATCAATATATTCCTGGTCTTTACTTTCGGCTATGACAGGAACAATCTGTTCGTAGATTTCTGTCATCAAAGCCAAGCGAGACTTTAGCGCTTCCAGCTCGGGGCTGATTTGCTCGGCGTGATACTCCTTTATTTGAGCTAGGTAAGTGCCGGTCAATACGTGGCGGATGGCGGCTACCACCTGCAATTGAGTGGTTCCTTCGTAGATGTTGGTGATGCGGGCGTCGCGGTAGATACGCTCGCAAGGGTAGTCCTTCATAAAGCCTGACCCACCGTGAATCTGTACACTGTCGTAGGCGTTTTGATTGGCATATTCAGTAGTCATAGCTTTACCCAGCGGCGTGAATGCATCTGCCAATTTCTTGTACTTCTTTAGCTCCATCTTTTCTTCCGGGTCGAGTTTGCGTTCTTTCTCGATGTCTTCCAATATCTTATATACATCCACAAAGCGGGTGGTCTCGTACAGGATAGTACGTGAAGCGTCCAACTTAGCTTTGATATTGGCAATCATCTCGTACACAGCCGGGAATTCGATAATCGCTTTGCCAAACTGACGGCGTTCTTTGGCATAAGCCAAGGCTTCGCGATAAGCCGCTTCCGAGAGGCCGGTAGCTTGCGCCATGATGCCGAGGCGGGCGCCGTTCATCAAGGCCATTACGTATTTGATCAGACCCAATCGGCGCGAACCGCAAAGTTGGGCTTTGGCGTTCTTGTAGGTAAGCTCGCAAGTGGGCGAACCTTTAATCCCCATCTTGTTCTCGATACGGCGAACGTCCACACCTCCGTCTTGCTTGTCGTAGATAAACATAGAGAGGCCGCGACCATCGCGCGTCCCTTCTTCCGAGCGGGCAAGCACCAGGTGAATGTCTGAGTCGCCGTTGGTAATGAAGCGCTTTACGCCGTTCAGTCGCCAGCAATCGTTGGCTTCGTCGTAAGTCGCTTTCAACTGAACCGCCTGAAGGTCGGATCCTGCATCGGGTTCGGTCAAGTCCATCGACATGGTTTCGCCGGCACAAACGCGAGGGATGAATTGCTCATGTTGCTCTTCATTTCCAAACTCATAAAGCGTTTCGGCACAGTCTTGTAATCCCCAAAGGTTGTAGAAACCAGCATCGGCACGCGCCGACATATCGGAGGCCATGATAAAGGCTACCATGGGGAAGTTAAGTCCGCCGTAGCGGCGAGGCATGGAAAGGCCGTTCAGTCCCGCCAGGTTCATTGCTTCCAGATTCTTTACCGTTCCCGGAGCGTATACCACGCGGTTGTTTACTACTTTGGGGCCATGGGCGTCTACCTCTTCGGCGTTGGGGGCTACAATGTCGCCCATCACTTCGCCCGCAATTTTCATTACTTTCTCGTAGCTGTCCATCGCATCTTCGAAGTCGACGGGAGCATAATCGAATTTATCTTTTTCAGTGTAATTTCTTTCTTTCAGTTCCACTATGCGGCGCATCAAGGGATGACCCAGGTGGTGTTTCAACGACGGATTGTCTGTATAAAAATTAGCCATTGTGTTTATGATTTAATTGTTT
>DAIREI010000320.1:0-2893 GCA_036795675.1 Bacteroidales bacterium | reverse complement strand
CGTAGGATTGGACGAAAACACCGAGTTCGACAACTTGGAGACCCGTATCAAGCAAGTGGAATACTTGGCCGGACGCTTGGACGAATTCGGTATTCCTTACCAACGCCCCGCAGGCGGACACGCCATTTTTGTTGATGCTACCAAGGTGTTGACCAATGTGCCGAAAGAAGAATTTCCCGCTCAAACGCTTACCGTAGAGCTATACCTCGAAGCTGGTATCCGCGGTTGTGAGATTGGCTACATCCTGGCCGACCGCGACCCGGTGACCCATGAGAATCGCTTCGGAGGCCTCGACCTGCTTCGCCTGGCTATCCCCCGCCGTGTATACACCAACAACCACATGGATGTGATTGCCGTAGCCTTGAAGAACGTCTACGACAGGAGAGACAGCATCAAGCGCGGAGTGAAGATTGTATGGGAAGCCCCCATCATGCGCCACTTTACTGTGCAGCTCGAGAGACTGTAAAATCGATAAATTAATAATGAAGGAAATGAAAGTAATGAAAAAGTATTACCTTCATTTCCTTCATTTTTTTAATTCCATGATTTCCTTCGACATCCCAGTGCTATTTTGAACAATCCTTATTCCACCGTTACCGACTTGGCCAGATTCCTCGGCATATCAACGTCGCGTCCTTTGCACACGGCGATGTGGTAGGAGAACAATTGCAGGGGGATGATGGACAACAGCGGGTCGAGGCATTCCTCTGTTTCGGGAATTTCGATGCAGTAGTCGGCTATTTTGCTTGCCTCTTCGTCGCCCTTGTTGATGATGGCAATTACACGCCCCTTGCGGGCTTTTATTTCTTGTATATTGCTGATAATCTTCTCATAAGTCGAATTATGGGTAGCAATGACCACTACGGGCATCTCCGTATCAATAAGGGCAATAGGCCCATGCTTCATTTCGGCAGCGGGGTAGCCCTCGGCGTGGATGTAGGATATTTCCTTCAGCTTCAATGCACCTTCTAAGGCGATGGGATAGCTGTAGCCGCGCCCCATGTAGATGAAGTTGTGGGCGTAGGTGAATATTTTCGCCAGGTCTTCAATCTTCTTGTTCTGCGCCAGTATCTCCTCTATCTTATCGGGGATGCTGTCTAATTCGTTAATTATCTTGTTATAGCGCTCGTCTGATATGGTCTTCTT
Organism: Bacteroidales bacterium; assembly: GCA_036795675.1. GTDB lineage: Bacteria > Bacteroidota > Bacteroidia > Bacteroidales > Azobacteroidaceae > Azobacteroides. The sequence continues at coordinate 1,747 of DAIREI010000320.1, read as the reverse complement.
CTCGCGGGCGATGCACAAGGTCATCATTATCAGGACGGTTAGTTGGGCGGTGAAGGCCTTGGTCGACGCAACGCCTATCTCAGGCCCTACATGAGTGTACGACCCCGAATCGGTATTGCGCGGGATGGATGAGCCGACCACGTTGCATATCCCGTAGACGAACGCCCCAGCCTTGCGAGCCAGCTCGATGGCCGCCAATGTGTCGGCTGTTTCGCCTGATTGGGAGATGGCGATTACCACATCATCGGGGCAAAGGACGGGCTTGCGGTAGCGAAACTCCGACGAGTACTCCACTTCTACAGGGATATGGAAAAACTCCTCGAAGAGGTACATCGAGATAAGCCCAGCATGCCACGATGTGCCGCATGCCAAGACGATGATGCGGCGCGCATTGAGAAATTTCTCCTTATGGTCCAGTATACCCGAAAGCACTACGTTGTTTCGGTCTACACTCACGCGTCCCCTCATGCAATCGCGCAGCGTGCGAGGTTGTTCGAATATCTCTTTCAGCATGAAATGGGGGTACTGTCCCTTCTCCAGTTCCGAAAGACTCAGTTCGAGTTCTTTAATCTCGGGCGTTTTCTCTACATTGGCCAGATTCACAATCTTCAGTGGTTCGGTACGATGGCTATCTCTTCGTCATTCAAATAGATGACCTTATTGGTATATTCAATGATAGGCGAAGCGTCAGAGCCGATAAAGTATTCGTTCTCGCCGATACCCACTACCAGCGGACTGCTCTTGCGAGCCGCAATCAGCAAATCGGGATTGTTCTTTTCCATCACGGCAATGGCATAAGCTCCAATAACTTGTTTCAATGCCAACTGTACGGCCTCAACCGTATCTACATTGTTGCTTACTTTTACATATTCAATCAGTTGAATCAATACTTCGGTGTCGGTATCGCTCTTGAAAGTATAGCCTTTGCGCTGCAAGCCTTCCTTCAGTAGGGCATAGTTCTCGATGATGCCATTGTGAATCAACGCCAGATTCTCCGACTGCGAATAATGTGGATGTGCATTCACATGATTGGGTTCCCCGTGTGTCGCCCAGCGGGTGTGTGCAATGCCCATCGTGCCGTTGATGTCCTTCGATTCGCAGAAGGTCTCCAAGTCGGAGACGCGTCCTTTTGCTTTATAAATACTCAGCTGATTGCTGTTGTTCAGTAGTGCAACCCCTGCGCTGTCGTAACCTCTGTACTCAAGGCGTTGTAAGCCTTTAATTAAAATTGGATAAGCCTCCCGGCTGCCTAGATAACCTACTATTCCACACATAAATCGTTAGTGTTAAATGTTTAGTGTTTAATGTCTAATGCTATTACTCCTCTTTTGGAGGGATGTGATATTGCTCAGCCAGATAACCAATCCGCGGCTGAGATTTGCGTGAATGAAGACTCTTGCTTTGCAGTTGAGCCAGAGATTCATTTATTAGTTCCAACTGCAATCGAGTATCTTCATTAATGTCGTTATAATCAGTAAATACTTCTTCCATATATTCCCTCAATTCCTTCACCTCTTTTTGCAATTCCTTTACTTCATCAACAGGGGCACTTAATACAAGTTGCCTTATGGCTACAAAGACGCGCATAATGGATATATTTACCTCAATTGCTGTTTCGCTATTTAATACAGAACTCAGCATCGAAACACCTAACTCGGTAAACGCAAATGGCTGATATTTTATATGACGTCCCCTTCCGATTTCTAAGGACGCAATTTGCGTCCTTAAAGAATTATATTCTTCTCGT
>DAIREI010000319.1:0-2901 GCA_036795675.1 Bacteroidales bacterium | reverse complement strand
GGGGGGAGGTGAAACATCACACACTTAATATTAAACATTATGGAAAAGAAAAAAGAAAAGAAAAACTCGAACCGGGCGTTAATTTACGGGATAATTGCCTGTTTGGTTATCATTGCGATAGCCCTGTTTGCACTTAAATGCAACAACAAGCCCGGAGACGAAGAGGAAAAGGACAAGAGAAAGAACTTGGTGGATACGATGACAGACAGCGACCTGAAGGCGCTCAACATCTTCTTCAGCAACTTCTCTGAGACCCACTTTGGCGATTTTACCAATAAATCGTACGATACAAGAGCGTTGATCGACTTTGGATTGCAGCACAATGTAATCAATAACAGAAGTCGTCTTATCGACGACGTAAGCTCGGAACATTCTTATATGGACAAAGAATACATGGATATAACCGTAAAGAAGTATTTCGATATAGAGGGGATTACGCATCAGAGCGGCAAACCGACCGGATTTGTTGTCTACGACAACGGCAAGTATTTTTGGCATGATGTGTTTGAAGGCAGCCCCTGGTTTGAAGGCTCGCAGCTGATAGAGCTTTACGATAATGGCGACGGCACCTTCTCGGCCATTACCGAAGACTATCAAGACAGCCCGGAGTTTAACGATAAAATGGAAGAATTTTTATCCTCATTCTACGAACCGAAGAGAAATTGGAAGCCAGAGATGCACAAGTTGGTGGAAGCAAACGGATACCATGCCGCCAGAATAGCTCCGCATGAGTTCAACGGAAAGCAAACCTACAAGCTGCTGGAATGGCATATCACCGACACGAAAGAGGAGGCGCACGCCATAATGAAACGCTTGGACGAAACAGGACAAGCGAGCGCTAATAGTGATGTGGAGATATTGGCCGGCAGGGCAATGGATTATATTGCTAAGGACGATTACGTCGCCTTGGCCGACATGGCTAATCCCGAAAAGGGGATTAAGTTTGTACCTTATGTCAATACACAGAGCAATGACCAAGAAGGAATGAGGCTATCGGTAGATGAACTGAAGGAAGCTGCCACTTCGGACAAGAAGTACCCTTGGGGCAACTACGACGGTACGGGCGAACCGATAAATGTTTCATTGAAAGAATATGTCACTCAATTTATCTACGATAAAGATTATAAGAATGCCCCCAATGTAGGAAGCTTTACCGAAAAGACAAAAGAGACTGTCTCGCTGGATATAGATGAAGAATTCTTTGCCATGTATTACAGCTTCCCCGGCTCGGAAGAATTTACGGGAATGGACTGGTCTACACTTTATCTTGTTTTCCGTCAAGACAACGGCAAATGGTACCTGACGGATATTATGCACGAACAATGGACGGTATAATTAAGAATTGAGAAATGAAACACACCTATTACATACTAATAGCTCTGCTTGCAATCTCCTTAATCGGTTGCAAGAAGACGGCGGTGATTGAAGAACCGGATAGTACCGAGCTGGACAAGATATCGAGCATTATCCTGCAATTGCCCGAAGTACAAGCCTTGCAAAAACCCGCCCTGATGATAGCGAGCGAACCTACCGAAGAAGAGCCTTTTTATACCATTCAGGTAGGCGATAATTTCGATGACCGCTTCGTTACCCAATATTGGTTTCATGCATACAGTGAAGATGATATACGTTTTTGGGATGTAAGAACCGATACTGAACAGAAAATTGACATTAAACGCTAAACATTAAACACTAACATTATATATATATGACTTATCCAAACAAACTAATCGCAGGCCTACTAATCCTGCTATGTACTATTACCGTTATTTCGTGTAAGGACAAGAAGAAGGAGGACAATGGAGACAACAACATTCCCGTTGTCGTGTATACTGAAGAAGATAGGGCTAAGATGAGTGACTTTCTGTCTACCTTTACCGAAATCGGCTTTTGGAGCATCGATTCGGTAAGAATGTTTGAGCCGGGCAATCCCGATATGATTCGTTTCGGCATTTGGCATAACTACACCCGCCATTTCTACGACCGCGTAAAAGAATGCAAAGACAAGAATTGCAAAAATGGCCCACTCACCATCGACGGCAAATACGTACAGCAGACGATAAAGCGCTACTTCGATATCGACAACTACGAACTGTTCAGTGTTAGCGAGTCAGACCCTCCCTTTTACTATGACGGCCAACTCTACCACTTTAACGGATCAGACGGCGAATCAACCTACAACGTCCATGTCGACAGCGCCACTCAAAACGCACAAGGCCAAGTGGTAATGACAGGCAAATTGTACAACGTAGACGATGAATCGAATACAATTGCTACCGTTGAAGCCATCGCCAAACCCTACAACTACGAGGGCGAAGATACCTGGGCGATAGTAAGTATGAAATACGTGCGGAACTAAGAGTGAGTGAATATGCCGCAGGCATGTAACCATACAGTTGCATACCTGCGGCATGCTTTTTATTCTTTCAAGTTTCAATCAAAACAACTATCTTTGTCTTCTATCATTCTAAAACAATATAATTATGAAGAAAGTATCTTTACTCCTTAGCTTATTATTCCTCGCTACAATTACTGTAAGCGCACAAGAAGACATGGTTTTCTTGCGTTATGCCAAGCCCGATTATATAATAATCAAAAACTATATCGAAGGGGTTCCCACCGGCGAACAATATAAAATAACGTTGGACTATAAAGACAACAATAGTATACATTATGGGAGTTATGAATGGGAAAACGGAGAGTGGATGAAGACTTCTATAATAACCGAACAAGAATATAATTCGGATATGCTTGTAATTAGAGAGAGTTACTATATTGAGCAAGGCGATCAACCGGAAATAGTTGAAGAATACCGTTTTGAATACGATTTGGAATATGATGAACAAGATAGATTAAATGAATATCTTTTTCGTTACGAAAATAATGGAAGTGGTATATGGT